>CALZBV010000072.1 GCA_945622055.1 uncultured Clostridia bacterium | reverse complement strand
CTTAGTGAGCTTAAGCCGGAATGGATTGAATCAATCACATTTACGGTGGAAGAGCGGGAGGTTACGCTTGCCAATGCAGTAACGGAGAAGGAAAAGCAGGAATTTATACAGACCCTGATTTCCGGCTATGAACGTGAAACCTGGAAGACCAGATGTGATGAGGCACCGCTGTTTCTTGTATATCTTGAGGTGGAATACCCGAATGAAGGAAAGGGAAAACATTTCGTGTCATATGCAATTCCAGTATATGCTTCATATACAGAAGCAATCCGGTTTGCAGAGCAGAAGGGCTTTTCTGTAAAAGAGGAGAGAGACTGGTCCAAGGTGGATTATATGCTGATTATGACGGTTGACGGCTCTGAGCTTGCAATTCTGCCGAAAACAGTGACAGAAGCTTCGGACACCTATGTAGACTATGAGCTTTTGGCAAAGGAAACCGGAGAATATTACGGAGAATATTATGGAGAATATTATGGGGATTATTACGGAGATTATTACGATAATAATTCCAGAAAAATTGAACGTGAGGATTGGGAACAGCTGTATCAGTACTGCATCTGGAACCGACTTGCGGAGTTCGGAATTCCGGAGCTGTATACGGCATCCAATTACAGAGTCGTGATAAGAGTCCGGTTAGATGACTTTGGAAATTACGACATCCTGACCTACAACCTCAGGAAGGGTGCAAATCTCTCATTTTTGGGAGAGTAGGAATAAGAAGAGTAAAAAAGGGCTGTCGCAGCTGCGGCAGCCCTAAAACAGTTATAGTAATGCAATTCCTTTTTTCTCAGCCTCTGCTCTTACTTCATCCGGCCAGATGGAGGACTGAACCTCCCCGATGTGCGCCTTGCGGAGGAAAAACATACAGATACGTGACTGACCGATGCCGCCTCCAACGGTGTATGGACGCACGCGAATTCGAATCGCCGTCTGGAACGGAAGCCCGGCGCGTTCTTCACAGCCGGCAAGCTTTAACTGCGTTGCAAGGGAGTTTTCATCGACACGAATGCCCATGGAGGAAAGCTCCAGTGCGATATCTAAAACCGGATAGTAAACAAGAATGTCTCCGTTTAACTGCCAGTCATCGTAGTCCGGTGCTCTGCCGTCGTGCGGCTCTCCGGAAGCAAGCTTACCGCCAATCTGCATAAGAAATACAGCACCCTTCAGACGGACAATCTTGTTCTCGCGCTCCTTCGGGGTATCGTTCGGAAACATAGTTTCAAGCTCCTGCGTGGTAACAAAGGAAATCTCTTCCGGCAGAATCTCTTTAATATAATCATACTTGTCTGCAATGTAATGCTCTGTTTCCTTTAATGCGGAGTATACGCTACGAACCGTCTTTTTTAATGTCTCAACGTTTCTCTCGTCCTGAAGAAGAATCTTCTCCCAGTCCCACTGGTCTACAAAGATGGAGTGAAGGTTATCCGTATCCTCATCGCGACGGATGGCGTTCATGTCGGTGTAAAGACCTTCACCGTAGGCAAATCCGTACTGCTTCAATGCCATGCGCTTCCATTTGGCAAGGGAGTGGACAATCTCAACGACTGCATCGTTCTGCTCCTTGAGTCCGAACGTAACAGGACGTTCTACACCATTCAGATTATCATTTAAACCGGTCTCCGGCTTAACAAAAAGCGGTGCGGAAACGCGGGTAAGGTTTAACTGCTTTGCAAGCTGGCGCTCGAAATGGTCCTTCACGTGCTTAATGGCGCCCTGGGTTTCTTTGATACTGAGTGCGGAGCTGTAGCCCTCCGGGATGTAAAAACGGTCCATAAGTTTACCTCTTTTCTGTACGGCGCAATCCAAAGGCCTCCTGCAAACCGGAAACGCTTCGGAATACCAATTTGATTTCAATAGTATAACAGTTTTAAACGAGAAATACAAGAAAAAATTTACGCTTGTGCAATTGCATCTACATAATACTGCGCCTGCGCTGCAAACAGTTCTGCATAAATGCCGTCCGGCAGCTTTACCAGTTCGTCATGTGTGCCGTATTCTTTGATGGTATTTTCCGCAAAAACTGCAATCCGGTCACAGAATTTGCAGCTGGAGAGGCGATGGGAAATATAAATAGCGGTCTTGTTGCCGACGAGGCAGTCAAAATGGCGGTAAATGTCGTACTCGGCTACAGGGTCTAAGGCAGCGGTCGGTTCATCCAGAATAACAATCGGTGCATCCTTGTATAACGCCCTGGCAATCGCGGTCTTCTGCTGCTGACCGCCGGAAAGCTCGGTTCCCTGTTCGTCAAAGCTCTTGTAAAGCATGGTATTGAGCCCCTTCGGAAGCTTTTGTGCATCCTCGTAGAAGCCGGACAGTTCCAGAACATGATTTATGTCCTCCTCATTTGCAGCTTCACCAAATGCAATATTTTCTCTCAGGCTGAACGCAAGCAGCTTGAAATCCTGGAATACCACAGCGAAAAGCCTGCGATATTCCTCCTCGGAATAGTCCCTGATGTTTACACCGTCAATCAGAATTGCACCCTCGGTAACATCATACAGACGGCAAAGCAGCTTGATAAAGGTTGTTTTTCCTGCACCGTTTAAGCCGACCACCGACAAGTGCTCGCCGGAGGAAATTTTCAAATTAATATCCTTTAATACATACTGCTCGGAACGAGGATATTTGAAGCTCACATGTGAAAACTCAATCGTATGGGTTTCTCCGGTAACCTTTCTGTCTCCCTTCTCAAGTGCCTCCGGATAATCCAGAAGCTTTAAAAACTGATGTGCATACACACAGCGCTTCGAAATCTCCTGTAAAGAGCGGATGACCCCGTACATTCCCTGATACAGCTCGGATGCAGAGGTGATGCACATGGAAAAGTCACCGATTGTAATCCGTTTCAGCAGTGCGAGCAAACCGATATAAAAGTAACTGATTCCGTCTCTTGCCGCATTGACAAGGTCCATCCCCCATGCATTCATCTTCTGCCTGTTTGACACCTTCTTCCAGACCCCGGTCAGCTTATCCGTTTCAGTCCCCGCTTTCTTAAGCATCATATCGGCACTGTCATAGAGACGAATTTCCTTTCCGTAGGAAAAATCCGCCACTTGAAACAAATAATACCCAAACACACGATTAATCTTTGCAAGCTCTGAATAGACTTCAATTTCAATTCTGTTATTCTTTGCATTAAACATACTGATGAGCAACAATCCAACAAACTGCACCGGTAATAGTAACGGGCAGGTAATGGCAATAATGGTGCTGACACCAAGAAGCACAGTAATGTGACCGATGATATCATACACACTGTTTAATATTCCGACGACTCCGCCGCTGTACCAGCTGATTCCTTCCTTGGCACGATTTAACTGGTCGAGTGCTGCCGGGTCCTCCGTATATTCAAAATCCATTTTCATTGTATGCTCAGCAAGCAGCGTTTCGAAATATTCATTAAACCATTCCTCCAGTACATTTCGCCACTGATTCGCCACATTGCTCATAATGTTTGCCAGAAGATTACTGCCGCAAATCAGGGCAACATACAGTGCCACTGTATGCAAATGCTCCGAAGCCGGTTCTCCCCTTAAAATGAGCATCAGCTCATCAATCAGAAACTTCGGCAGTATCACATACTGTGCCTTCTGAATCAGCATTGCCACAAACAGAATTGCATATACCAAAAATAACGACGGGCGCTCCTTCCAGGCCACTCTCAGAATAAACTTCAGTGTACACTTTATAATCCGGCGATTTTCCTTTACAGCCTCTTTCTTTTTGTTAGTTTTCCCCATATGCTGCCACCTCACCTTCTGCGTTTTCTGTTTCTTCCACATAATACTGTGCCTGAATCCGGAACATTTCCGCATAAGTGCCGCCCTTTTCCATCAATTCCTCATGGGTTCCGAACTCTACCATTTCCCCGTCCGCAAACATAGCTACCTGATTGCAGAACTTGGTGGAGCTGAGACGATGGCTGATATAGACTGCCGTCTTTCCGCCAATCAACTTATCAAAGTCCTCGTAGAGCTTTGCTTCTGCCAGGGCATCCAGTGCCGCAGTCGGCTCATCTAATACCACCACAGGAGCATCCTTATACAGAGCTCTTGCCAGTGCCAGCTTCTGCTTCTCGCCACCGGACAAATCCACTCCGTCATCGTAGATAATTTTCAGCAGCTCGGTTTTTGCTCCGGCCGGAAGCGCTGCAAGCTTTTCCGAAAGACCGGCGGCTGCAAGACACTCTCCTGCCATCCTGCTGTCTGTTCTTTCCGGCTCCTTCATGGAAACATTTTCTTCCATCGGGAACGCAAACAGCTCTACCTGCTGGAATACCGGAGCAAACGCTTCATAATAGCTTTGCTTATCGTAATCCCGTACATCCACACCGTTTAACAAAATTCTTCCTTCTGTCGGTTCGTAAAGCCGGAGCAGAAGCTTTATCATTGTGGATTTACCCGCACCGTTTAAACCAACCACTGCAAGCCGTTCTCCGGCCTTTAAGGTCAGGTTCAGCTTCTTTAGGGCATACCGCTCTGCCTTCGGGTATTTAAAGGACACATTTTCAAATACAAACTCATAAGAATCAAGCTTTGGAAGCTCTTTTCCTGTCTGCGCAGTATCCCCGCCGTCAAAATCAAGGAAGCTCCGGAAATCATCCACCTCCCGGCTTCTTGCCAGAATACCGCTGGCACCGTTTAACAGCGCACTGATATACTGAAAGAACGTTCCTGCCGAAGCCAGGTAAAGGGAGAAATTACCAATGGTCAAATTTCCATTTACCATTTCGCGAATCAGCCATACATACACAAGAATCTGTGAAAGAAACCAGAACACATTGCTTGTAATTGAAGTCCAGAACCAGAATTTCGCATTGACCTTCTGTGCCTCATACCGGATGCTGTTTAACTCTTTGTATTTTTCGGTCAGCCATTCCCGCAGCCCGAACATGCGGATATCCTTTGCGGCATCAAAATCCGTCGTGATATGCTGCATATACGAGCGCTTTCTCCACCAGGTTGCTAACGGGTCCCACACCTTCGCTTTTGTGACCTTATTTGTCTGATTCACAATCAGGAAATTAATTACCGCCATACCAATCATCAGTAACACAATCCAGACGTTCATCGTACTGAGAATAGTGATTCCGAGCAATGCGATTGCCAAGGATTCCAGGAAGCTGACCGACTCACGCATCAGGCCTTCCACGCCTGCATTATTGCTGCCGCAGGCATTCTGCGCCTTCTGGTAGCAATCCATAACATCCGGATTTTCCAGATGCTCAAAATCAATCTTCATTGCCTTCCGGTTCATCTGAAGCATCGTATACATACGCGCTCCGATGTAGCGCCAGTTCACGCCGTAATTATAATAGGTTGAGAGCATCGTAAATAAAAGCTGGATTCCCGTAAAAATAACCATCAGAACAAACAGCTCTTCCCTGCTTCCCTCCTCGGTAATCAAATCCAGAATAAACTTTGGCAGGAACGTCCAGAAGTACCGCATAAACGGCTGACAGATGATGCCAAGTACAATAAACAGCAGGAGTAGCTTATCATAAGAAACCATATGCTTCATCACAAAGGCCACATTATGAAATACCCCGTGTTCCCGATGAAGCGGATTTTTCTTTTCCTGCTCCAGGTTTTCCGTTTCCGTCTGCTTTCCCTTTTTTTCTTTTTTCTTCATAGCTTCCCCTTTCCGCTATCAGAAGCACTGTTTCCTGCAGTGCTGCCTGATCCGCATTTCATATTCACGATTCTTTCTTTTTTGCCGTCTTTTTCAGAAAATCAAGCCTATCACGCTCAAACCAGGCTTTGTCCGTTCCACAAACGGAAAGCGCAAAGCTTCCCGGCGGATTCAGAACCGCATCCGCCCCCGCAAGCAATAACAACGCCGGAAAGGAGGAGCATTTATTCAACACATAGAGCGGTTCTCTTTTATCATATTCATTTAGCACACTGACTTCCTGTATAATCTTATTTCCCTGGTCATGCACGGCAATGTTTTTCAGGTATGCCATCGCCTGCTCCGCAGCCTCTTCCGAAACTCCGATTCTTTTTGCAATCGTAGCAACGGAAACGCCCTCGCCCGCGTCCAGCGACAGAAGGTAAAAAAAGATCTTTAAGTTGTCCTTCTTTCCAAGAAATGCAAACAGCTGTACAAGCTCATCCGTCACCTTGAAATAGGAAGCAAACCCACCCTCCGGCTTCTTCATTGCCGTGTAAAACTCCAGACTCCGATTCAGCCGAAAGAAAGTAAATCCGGCGTCCTCTACCACGGTAGACGCTACCACATGGTCCCCCTCCGGTCTCATACGTTCATAGTAATGCTTATTTTCCGGCCAGAATCCAATCTGCATCGCCCAGAGATAACGCAGAATTTGTTCGAAATGCACGTCGTACCCACAATTCTCCTTCGCACTGATTCCCTGAATTGCATCCATTAGCTGCTGCTCTAAGGATACCTTTCCCTTATCTCGTCCGTACAGATAGTCAATCGATACTTCAAAATAATCCGCAATCTGCGGAAGCAAATCTCCATCCGGATAGCTTCCGTTTTCCCACTTTGATACCGCCTGCGGGCTGACTCCGAGATGGGACGCGAGCTGTTCCTGGGTTACTCCTCTTTGTTTTCGAAGTGTTTGAAGTGTGGTTGCAAATACCGTTCCTGTCATTTCAGAATTCTCCTTTCATCGAATTCTCCTTTCAGTTGTGCAGAACTTAGTATAACATATAATTTGGTTGAGTGGTAGAACAAAAATCAACTGAAACTTCATATTTTTGGGGTTATTTTCTATTATTCTATAGCTGGTTGATTTTTTACGCGACGATAATGGCTTTCCGTATCCTAATCTAAATACTGTTATCCTGTCCGTCCTGGCGAGAATGCCATTTTATACTCAAATATTGAAAATATATGTTGACAGACGACATATGTCGCGGTATGATATAGTCGTAAGTCGACATACTAATGTGATGATAAGGAGGGATAACCTTGAAAAAAAGTGAACCGATGTCCGAAAGCTATTATTATATTCTGCTCTGCCTGTCAAAAGGTCCGAACCACGGCTACGGTATCATGCAGATGACCGAAAAACTATCCGGCGGAGAAGTTACCATCGGCTCCGGCACTATGTACGGTGCCACCGGGAATATGATGAAAAAGGGGTGGATTCAGGAGATTATTTCAAACGAGCCGGGGCTTGAGAGGAAGCGTCTCTACACCCTGACAGAAAGCGGCAGGGAAGCACTCCGCGCCGAAATCAGCCGTCTGAAACGCATGCTTGCAAACACGGAGGAGGTATGAGTATGAAGAAATATAAAAAAACGTATAACCTTTACACAGCCTGGAACTATGAGCGGGAAGTAGAAGATATGAACCGTAAGTCCGAGCGAGGCTGGCATTTAATCCGCGGAAAAAGCTTTTCCCACAAATACGAATATAATCCGGAGGTGTGTTACCGCTATCAGCTGGATTATCAGCCGGGGCTGACCGAACCGGGGCGCTACCTTGAAACGTATTACGAACAGGGATGGGAGATGGTCGGAAAGACCTTTAACGGCTGGTATTATTTTCGCAAGCTTTACGATCCGTCTCGGCCAAAGGAGCAATATAAGCTCTATACCGATACGGAATCGTTAAAGGAAATGAACGGACGCTGGGTAAAAATCGCTACCGCACTTATCCTTGTATATCTGGTGTTTTTTGTCATCCGGCTTGTGCACTTTATTTCCAGGCCGACGTATATGACTGCAGCACAGCTGGCAATGTTTTTGTTTATTGCGGGTGTCTTTGCCCATGGAATACTGCTGATGCGTAATCCGAAAAAGAAAAAAACATCCGTGGTGGATTATGTGCTTGGTTTCCTGTTTTTTGCGGTTCTTATCGGCGGTACAATTGGAAATCTGATGCTTTTGAACAAACGCCCTCATAGTAATTGCGATTTTTGTGCAGATTATTATATGCCGATTCCGAAGACGCAGGAAGAATGGGTTATGCTAAATACCATGGAGGTAAAATATTCGGATAACTATTTTCTGGACCTTAAGATTTCCGCGGAACAGCCGGTGAACTTTCAGATTCTGGATGATGCCGGGGAGACGGTTTATACGGCAAAGGAGGCTGATTACATGGAGAAAAACTGCAGATTACGCTTGAAAAAAGGGACTTATCGCATTTATCTGTCTGACTTTGAAGGCGGAAGGCTCAGCTTAACCTATAGTTTGGAATAAGCATGGAGCCAATCATTCTGAACCCTTCCTGAAAAATCCGCTGCGTTGAAAATAAAAGCAGTACCCGGGGATGCTGGAATCTGAAAATGATACTTGGGATGCTGAAATCTGAAAATGATTGACAAATCACGGGAGATAGGCTATAATTCTATGATACTAATGTGGACGGGAGCGACCGCGTTACAATATGAAGGAGGTAAGCAATATGGTAGCGGAAAAGAAAAACATATTGACCTACGAGGGGTTAAAGAAGCTGGAGGATGAGCTTCAGGATTTAAAGGTAATACGTCGTAAGGAAGTAGCGGAGAAAATCAAGGAAGCAAGAGAGCAGGGAGATTTGTCCGAGAACGCTGAATATGATGCTGCAAAGGAAGAGCAGCGTGAGATAGAGGCTCGTATCGAGGAGCTGGAGAAGATATTAAAGAATGCGGAAGTCGTTGTTGAAGAAGAGGTTGATGTTGATGCCATCAACGTTGGCTGTACGGTAAAGGTTCTGGACGTTGAATTTGAGGAGGAGCTTGAGTTTCGCATCGTAGGCTCCACCGAGGCAAACAGCCTTGCAGGAAAGATTTCCAACGAATCTCCGGTAGGAAAGGCACTTCTTCGCCACAAGGTAGGAGATGTTGTCGAGGTTGAAACGCAGACCGGCGTGATTGAGTACAAGGTACTCGCAATCCAAAAGTCAAACTAGTAACATCAGGAGGAAAGAAACGTGGCAGAGGAAACAAAGCAGCAGGCACCGCAGCAGGATATCAATGAGCTGCTCCGCGTAAGAAGAGAGAAGCTGGCAGCACTTCAGGAGAACGGGAAGGATCCGTTTCAGATTACGAAGTATGATCAGACCCATCATACCGATGAGGTAAAGGAGCTTTACAATGCACATGAAGCAAAGCTTCTGGCCGGCAGGGCAGTACCGAATACGGAGGGGCTTGAGGAGCAGCAGGCAAGAGACCTTATCAATCAGGATTACAACGAGCGAAGAGAAATTATGGACGCAGCTCCGATTCATGTTTCGATCGCAGGGCGTATGATGTTCAAACGTGTTATGGGTAAGGCATCTTTTTGCAATATTGCAGACCTTAAGGGTAACATCCAGGTATATGTTGCAAAGGATTCCATCGGAGACGAGGCGTACGCGGACTTCAAGAAGTCCGATATCGGCGATATTTTCGGTGTAAAGGGCTTTATTTTCAGAACAAAGACCGGAGAGATTTCGATTCATGCGGCAGAAATCACGCTGTTATCCAAGTCCTTACAGATTCTTCCGGAGAAGTATCACGGCATCACCGATACCGATACGAGATACCGTCAGAGATATGTTGACCTTATCATGAATCCGGAGGTAAAGGATACCTTTGTGAAGCGTTCCAGGATAATCAAGGAAATCCGCAATTTCCTCGATGCACGTAACTTTATGGAGGTTGAGACTCCGATGCTTGTTTCCAATGCAGGCGGTGCGGCAGCAAGACCGTTTGATACCCATTATAATGCACTGGATGAGGATGTTAAGCTTCGTATTTCCCTGGAGCTTTACCTGAAGAGACTTATCGTCGGCGGACTTGAGAGAGTATATGAGATTGGCCGTGTATTCCGTAACGAGGGTGTCGATACGAGACATAATCCGGAGTTCACCCTGATGGAACTGTACCAGGCATACACCGATTACAACGGTATGATGGATCTGACCGAGAACATGTTCCGCTATGTGGCGCAGGAGGTCTGCGGTACGACCCTGATTCCTTACGCCGAAGAACTGATCGATCTTGGCAAGCCTTTTGAAAGACTTACCATGGTGGATGCGGTTAAGAAATATACAGGAATTGATTTCGATGAGGTACCTGACACGGAAGCCGCAAAGAAGCTGGCAGACGAA
>CALZBV010000071.1 GCA_945622055.1 uncultured Clostridia bacterium | reverse complement strand
TGGACGCGGTTGGAAGGAAGTTTGGTCATAGCTTCAATTATACGGAGGTGCTTATGGGCGGTGCGTCAATCGATGCAACCGGGGTTCCGCTTACCGACGAAGCTCTTGCAACCTGTAAGGCAAGTGATGCCGTACTGCTTGGGGCAGTAGGAGGAAATACCAATACCTCTCCATGGTATAAGCTGCCGCCGAACCTTCGTCCGGAGGCAGGACTTCTGGCAATCCGCAAGGGACTCGGACTGTTTGCAAACATTCGTCCGGCAGTTCTTTTCCCGCAGCTGGCAAAGGCTTGTCCGCTTCGTCCGGATATTACCGAGGGAGGCTTTGATTTTGTTGTAATGCGTGAGCTGACCGGTGGTTTGTATTTCGGTGAGCGTCATACGGAAGTGGTTGACGGTGTGAGAAGGGCAGTAGACACCCTGACCTACGATGAGAATGAGATTCGCCGTATTGCAAAGTGGGGCTTTGAGATTGCAAAGAAGAGAAGAGGGAAGGTCTGCAGCGTGGATAAGGCGAATGTCCTGGATTCCTCCAGATTATGGCGTGCCGTGGTAAAGGAGGTTGCTGCCGGGTATCCGGAGGTTGAGCTTTCCGATATGCTTGTGGATAACTGTGCAATGCAATTAGTACGTGACCCGAAGCAGTTTGATGTTATTCTTACCGAGAATATGTTTGGTGATATTCTTTCGGATGAAGCAAGTATGGTAACCGGCTCCATCGGAATGCTTTCCTCTGCAAGTCTTGGCGAGGGGAAGCTTGGGCTTTATGAGCCGAGCCACGGTTCCGCACCGGACATTGCCGGACAGAATAAGGCCAATCCGATTGCAACGATTCTTTCCGCTGCAATGATGCTTCGTTATTCCTTTGATCTGGATAAGGAAGCAGATGCCATTGAAACAGCAATCCACAAGGTTCTGGATGATGACTTCCGTACCGGAGACATCATGTCCGAAGGAAAGACTCTGGTTGGTACAAAGGAAATGGGCGATTTGATTGTTGCAAGACTGTAACCCGGTAACGATAGAGCAGAAAAAACAGATGGAGGATATTTCATATGGGAATGACAATGACTCAGAAGATTCTGGCTGCCCATGCAGGACTGGAAAGTGTCTGCGCAGGTCAGCTGATTGAAGCAAATCTCGATATGGTTCTGGCAAATGATATTACCGGACCGGTAGCAATTCACGAGGTTGAGCGCTTAAACAAGAAAAATGTATTTGACAAGGATAAGATTGCGCTTGTTCCGGACCACTTTACTCCGAACAAGGACATCAAGTCCGCAGAACACTGCAAATGTGTAAGAGAGTTTGCAAAGAAGCATGATATTACGAATTATTTTGAAATCGGTGAGATGGGCATTGAGCATGCACTGCTTCCGGAAAAAGGACTTATCGTTGCCGGAGAGACCTGTATCGGAGCTGATTCCCATACCTGTACCTACGGAGCACTCGGAGCATTTTCCACCGGTGTAGGAAGTACGGACATGGGTGCCGGAATGATGACCGGTAAGGCATGGTTTAAGGTTCCGTCCGCAATTCGCTTTGTACTGCGCGGAAAGCCGAAAAAGTGGGTATCCGGTAAGGATGTTATTTTACATATCATCGGTATGATCGGCGTTGACGGTGCCCTCTACAAATCCATGGAGTTTGTAGGAGACGGTATTAAGAATCTTACGATGGATGACCGTTTTACGATTGCAAACATGGCAATCGAGGCAGGTGCAAAGAATGGTATTTTCCCGGTGGATGAGCTTACCATTGCTTATATGAAGGAGCATTCCCGGAAGAATTATACGGTATATGAGGCAGACGAGGATGCGGAATATGATGAAACCTATGTAATTGACCTGGATCAGTTAGAGCCGACCGTTGCATTCCCGCATCTTCCGGAGAATACAAAGACCGTGAAGGAAGCCGGAGAGGTAAAGATTGATCAGGTAGTCATCGGTTCCTGTACGAACGGACGTATTGATGATCTTCGTGCAGCGGCCGCTGTATTAAAGGGACGTCATGTGGCAGAGGGCATGCGCTGTATTATTTTCCCGGCTACCCAGAGCATCTACCTTCAGGCAATCGAGGAAGGCCTGATTCAGACCTTTATCCTGGCCGGAGCTGTCGTGAGCACTCCGACCTGCGGACCGTGTCTTGGCGGACACATGGGTATCCTTGCAGCAGGGGAGAGAGCAGTTTCAACGACCAACCGTAATTTTGTCGGACGTATGGGTCATGTAGATTCCGAGATTTATCTTGCAAGCCCGGCAGTAGCGGCTGCAAGTGCAGTTTTAGGAAAGATTGCAGAGCCGGCAGAGCTTGGTCTGTAAGCAGAAAGGAGAAGAAAGATGAAGGCAAACGGAACCGTTCATAAATATGGTGATAATGTTGATACGGATGTAATCATTCCGGCAAGATACTTAAACAGCTCCGACCCGAAGGAACTGGCAAAGCATTGCATGGAGGATATTGATAAGGAATTCGTCAACAAGGTAAAGACGGGTGACATTATGGTTGCCAATAAAAACTTCGGTTGTGGTTCTTCCAGAGAGCATGCGCCGATTTCGATTAAGGCAGCCGGTGTTTCCTGTGTAATCGCTGAGACATTTGCACGTATTTTCTACCGCAATGCAATCAACATCGGGCTTCCGATCATTGAGTGCCCGCAGGCCGCAAAGGAAATCAATGCCGGTGATGAGGTAGAGATTGATTTCGATACCGGTGTCATTACGGATGTTACTACCGGTAAGACCTATCAGGGCCAGGCTTTTCCGCCGTTTATGCAGAAGATTATTGCCGCAGAGGGTCTGATGAACTATATTAATGCGAAGGCAGAATAAGAGTTGTGTATCATCTTGACAAACGCCCGTGCGGTTGTTAAAATACTTTAATAAATCAAAGAGAAAGAGGGTTCAATATGAGTCGAATGGTTTTGTCGATCCTGGTTGAGAACACAGCAGGAGTTCTGAGTCGGATTTCCGGCTTGTTCAGCCGACGCGGCTACAACATTGACAGCCTGTCGGTCGGAGAAACTGAGAATCCGAAGTATTCCCGTATGACGGTTGCGGTCAGCGGAGAAGATGGAATTTTAGAGCAGATTCGCAAGCAGCTTGCAAAGCTTGAGGATGTGGTTGAAATCAAGGAGCTTCTTCCGAACGAGTCTGTCTGCAGAGAGCTTGTTTTAGTTAAGGTTCAGGCGAATCAGCAGCAGCGTCAGGAGGTCATTCAGGTAGTGGATATTTTCCGTGCGAAGATTGTTGATGTTGCACCGGAATCTCTGATGATTGAATTGACCGGTAATCAGGCAAAGATTGATGCATTCCTAAAGCTCCTTGACGGTCATGTAATCAAGGAGATTGTACGTACAGGCATTACAGGTCTTGTGCGGGGTGCAGGAGACATTGCCGATTATATTTCGGACTGATTCTGAGTTTTCACACTATTCTATTTGAGCGTACGACGCACATATTGCGCATACCATAAAATTTTTTCAGGAGGCTAATAAAATGGCAAAGATTTATTATCAGCAGGATTGTAACCTTTCTCTGCTCGACGGCAAGACCGTTGCAGTTATCGGTTACGGCAGCCAGGGACATGCTCATGCACTTAACATGAAGGATTCCGGCGTTCATGTAGTTATCGGTCTGTACGAGGGCAGTAAGTCCTGGGCAAAGGCTGAGGCAGCAGGCTTCGAGGTTTACACTGCAGCAGAGGCAGCCAAGAGAGCAGACATCATCATGATTCTTATCAATGATGAGAAGCAGAAGAAGATGTATGAGGAGTCCATTGCTCCGAACCTTCAGCCGGGCAATATGTTAATGTTTGCTCACGGTTTTGCAATTCACTTCGGTCAGATTATTCCGCCGAAGGATGTCGATGTAGTTATGATTGCTCCGAAGGGACCGGGTCACACCGTAAGAAGCCAGTATCAGGAAGGCAAGGGTGTTCCGTGCTTAATCGCTGTTCATCAGGATGCTACCGGTAAGGCTCATGAGATGGGTCTTGCATATGCACTTGCAATCGGTGGCGCAAGAGCAGGTGTTCTTCAGACCACGTTCCGCGAAGAGACCGAGACCGACCTGTTCGGTGAGCAGGCAGTTCTTTGCGGTGGTGTAACCGCCCTGATGAAGGCAGGCTTCGAAACTCTTGTTGAGGCCGGTTATGAGCCGGAGAGCGCATACTTTGAGTGTATCCACGAGATGAAGCTCATCGTAGACCTCATCTTCCAGAGTGGTTTCCAGGGTATGAGATATTCTATCTCCAACACTGCCGAGTACGGTGATTACATTACCGGACCGAAGATTGTTACCGAGGAAACCAAGAAGGCTATGAAGCAGGTATTAAAGGATATCCAGGAGGGTGTATTTGCACGTAACTGGCTTACTGAGAATCAGGTGGGCTGCCCGAACTTCAACGCAATGAGAAGAAAGGAAGCAAACCATCAGTTGGAAGAGGTTGGTGCAGAGCTTCGTAAGCTTTACAGCTGGAACAACGAGAACAAGCTGATTGACAACTAAATCACGGCTTGAGAAAATTTGATGGATAGCATCAGATTTCTATACCATCGAATCTAAGAAGAAAACCCATGGGTGTAAGCCTGTGGGTTTTTTTGCGGGTATCACGGGCTGACTATCATCAGAGATACCGTAACTTTACATAAAATGACATGCGTGGGAAAGAAAAATCTTGCGCACAGCCACAAATTGAGTTATACTAGGCTGAGTGGATTATAAGGAAAGGATGGTGGAGGTATGTCTGCAAAGACAGAGATTGTAAAAGAAAAGAAAGGTACGAAGCCTTCCAAAAATGCATGGCTGGGTTATACCGGCACACAGAAGAACGAGGTGTTTGCTCTCGCAGAAGGCTATAAGACCTTTATTTCCGACTGCAAGACCGAACGTGAGTGTACGACAGAGCTTCTTCGCCAGGCGAAGGAGCTGGGCTACACGGATTTGAAGGAAGCAATTGCAAAGAATAAAAAGTTAAAGCCGGGCGATAAGCTTTATGTGAACCACATGGGAAAAGCAGTAGCACTTTTCCTAATCGGGAAAAAGCCTCTCGAAGAGGGGATGAAGATTTTAGGGGCGCACATTGATTCTCCGCGTCTGGACTTAAAGCAGGTACCTTTTTATGAGGATACCGAAATGGCTCTTCTGGATACCCATTATTACGGTGGTATCAAGAAATATCAGTGGGTTACCCTTCCGCTTGCATTGCATGGTGTTGTGGCTAAGAAGGATGGAACGGTAGTTCCGGTAGTCATCGGTGAAAAGGACGATGATCCGGTTGTCGGTATTACGGACCTTTTGATTCATCTTTCCGCAAAACAGATGGAAAAAAATGCAGCAAAGGTTGTGGAGGGGGAAGACCTGAACATCTTAGTCGGAAGCATTCCGCTGAAGGGAGAAGAAAAGGAGGCTGTAAAGGCAAACATTCTTGCTATGCTGGAGGCTTCCTACGGCATTACCGAGGAGGATTTTGTATCCGCTGAAATCGAAGCAGTTCCGGCCGGTAGGGCGAGAGATTTCGGAATTGACCGCAGCATGGTAATGGGGTACGGACAGGATGACAGGGTTTGCGCTTACACCTCTGCAAAGGCTATGTTTGAGATGAAGGAAATTGACCGTACCGCGGTATGTCTGCTGGTAGACAAAGAGGAAATCGGAAGTGTCGGTGCAACCGGCATGCATTCCCGTTTCTTTGAAAATGCCGTAGCAGAGATTATGAATCTTTGCGGAGACTATTCCGAACTGAAGGTTCGTCGGGCACTGGCCAATTCCGTAATGCTTTCTTCGGATGTAAGTGCGGCATATGACCCGAATTATCCGTCGGTAAGCGAAAAGAAAAACACAGCATACTTCGGCAAGGGACTTGTATTTAATAAATACACCGGCTCCCGCGGAAAATCCGGCTCCAATGATGCAAATGCAGAGTATATCGGACGTCTCCGCGCAGCAATGGATGCGCATAAGGTTACGTACCAGACCTCTGAGCTTGGCCGCGTAGATGAGGGCGGTGGCGGAACGATTGCATATATTATGGCGAACTACGGAATGGAAGTAATCGACAGCGGTGTTGCGGTGTTAAATATGCATGCTCCGTGGGAGATTACGAGTAAGTCTGATCTTTATGAAGCATATTGCGGCTATGCTGCTTTCTTAAAGGAACTATAAGCCCGGCAGGGTTGGCTTTATCACGAGGTGAAGAGGATGATGTTATACGAGGAAAAGCAGCCTGAAGTAGCAAGGTTTTTAAAAATCAGCAGGGAACGGTTTGTTTCCGATTTTTCGGAAGCTTTTCCGGAGCATGCGTCGAAGGCAGAACAGCTATATGAGCAGATAAGGCTTCCGCGCCGTGCGACGAAGGGTTCTGCCGGCTACGACTTTTTTCTTCCGGTCAGCATAGAGCTTAAGCCGGGAGAAACGGTGAAAATTCCTACCGGAATCCGGGCTGAAATGGCGGAACGCTATGTATTGCTTTTGTTTCCGCGCAGCGGACTTGGATTCAAATACAGACTTCAGTTTGATAATACAGTGGGTGTCATTGATAGTGACTATTTTGGTTCAGATAATGAGGGCCATATTTTTGCAAAGCTTACCAATGATTCCAGAGAAGAGAAAACAGTGAGTTTATCTGCCGGTACCGGGTTTATGCAGGGAGTGTTCCTGCCGTATGGCATTACCGTAGATGATGATGCGTACGAAACCAGAAATGGTGGTTTTGGCAGTACAACAAAATAACCCGGCGATACCGGAAGAACGGAGGATTATTATGGTTAGAGCAATTGTTGGCGCCAACTGGGGCGACGAGGGTAAGGGTAAGATTACGGATATGCTCGGAGAGGTTTCCGACATTATCGTGAGATTCCAGGGAGGAAGCAATGCAGGCCATACGATTATCAACAAGTATGGCAAGTTTGCACTTCATCTGCTTCCGTCCGGTGTGTTCTATGACCACACCACAAGCATTATCGGAAACGGTGTTGCACTGAACATTCCGTACCTCATCAAGGAGATTAACGGGATTGTGGAGCGCGGGGTTCCGATGCCGAAGATTCTGGTATCTGACCGTGCCCAGATTATGATGCCGTATCATATTTTATTTGACCAGTATGAAGAGGAGCGTCTTGGTAAGGCTTCGTTTGGTTCTACTAAGTCCGGTATTGCTCCGTTCTACTCTGATAAATACGCTAAGATTGGTTTTCAGGTTTCTGAGCTGTTTGACGAGGAATATCTGAAAGAGAAGATTGACCGTGTGGTAGATACGAAGAATATTTTACTTGAGCATATGTATCACAAGCCGTTGATTGATAAGGCAGAATTGCTTGAGACCTTAAAGTCTTACAGAGACATGATTGCTCCGTATGTATGCGATACGGCTGCATTTTTGCATGATGCAATCAAGGCAGGCAAGAACATTTTGCTGGAGGGACAGCTTGGCTCCTTAAAGGACCCGGATTTCGGAATTTACCCGATGGTTACTTCCTCCTCCACACTGGCCGCTTACGGTGCAATCGGTGCAGGTATTCCGCCGTATGAGATTAAGGATATTATCACAGTTGTAAAGGCATATTCCAGTGCAGTCGGTGCAGGGGAGTTTGTCAGTGAGATCTTTGGAGATGAGGCAGATGAGCTGCGACGTCGCGGTGGTGATGGCGGTGAATTTGGTGCTACAACCGGAAGACCACGCCGTATGGGCTGGTTTGATGCAGTTGCTACCCGTTACGGCTGCAGAATGCAGGGTGCTACCGAGGTCGCATTTACGGTGCTTGATGTACTTGGCTATCTGGACGAGATTCCGGTTTGTGTCGGTTACGAAATCGACGGCGTTGTAACAAAGGATTTCCCGACCACGGCAAAGCTTAAGAAGGCAAAGCCGGTTTATGAGGTATTGCCGGGCTGGAAGGAAGAAATCCGCGGAATTAAGGAGTACAATAAGCTTCCGGAAAACTGCAGAAAATACATTGAGTTTATTGAGAAGGAAATTGAGGTTCCGATTACGATGGTTTCCAACGGACCGGGACGGGAAGACATCATTCGCAGATAACAGTATCTTTGGTCGGTCGGCCAAAAGAATGAGAGGTTAAAAAGAAATCGGATTTTCCGGATACACATTATCCGGAAAATAACGGTGTGGAGGAACGCATGAAAAAGATAGAGGATTATGTGAGAACCATTCCGGATTTTCCTGAGCCGGGAATTATGTTTCGTGATGTCACTTCCGTAATGCAGGATGCGGAGGGGTTTCATCTTGCAATTGATGAACTTCAGAAGAAGCTTGCGGGGGTAGAGTTTGATGTGGTTGTCGGTGCGGAATCCAGAGGCTTTTTATTCGGAGCACCGCTTGCCTATAATCTCGGCAAGCCGTTTGTTCCGGTTCGCAAAAAGGGAAAGCTTCCGTGCGAAACGATTGAGGCTACCTATGCTCTGGAGTATGGGACTGCTACGATAGAGATACACAAGGATGCAATTAAGCCGGGACAGAGAGTTGTTCTGATTGATGATCTGATTGCAACCGGAGGTACGATTGAGGCCGCTGCAGGACTGGTTGAACAGCTTGGCGGAAAGGTTGTTAAGATTCTTTTCCTTATGGAGCTTGCGGGACTTAGGGGAAGAGAGCGGCTTTCTGCGTATGATGTGGAATCGGTCATTGTTTATCCGGGGAAGTAAGGGGTTACGGATTCGAAAGCTTTGAAAGAGGCAGATCGTTTGCCGGAACAGGAGGCACTATGGAACCAACGGAACAGAAACAGAACACAATGCCGGAATCAGGAGACAGAAGGATTACGATAGCAAAAGAAAAGGAGCTTAGTACGCCTGCGGATTTTACCAGTCCGGAGGTGTTATACGAAATGCTTCTTAAGGCTGTTCGTTCGTATCACCCTTCGACGGACCTTTCTTTGATTGAAAAAGCATATCATATCGCAGATGAGGCACATAAGGGACAGAAGCGTAAATCCGGAGAGCCGTATATTATGCACCCGCTCTGTGTTGCAATTATTCTTGCGGAGCTGGAACTGGATAAGGAGACCATCATAGCAGGAATTCTGCATGATGTGGTGGAGGATACGGCGTGTACCCTTGATGAGCTTACGGAAATGTTTGGCAGTGAAATTGCTCTTCTGGTAGACGGTGTTACAAAGCTGACGCAGTTGAACTATTCCATGGACAAGGTGGAATTGCAGGCGGAAAATCTCCGTAAAATGTTTCTTGCCATGGCAAAGGATATCCGTGTCATACTGATTAAGCTCGCGGACCGTCTTCACAACCTTCGTACGCTGCAGTATCAGAGGCCGGAGAAGCAGATTGAAAAGGCAAGAGAGACGATGGATATTTATTCGCCGCTTGCCTCCAGACTCGGTATTTCCAAAATTAAGGTCGAGCTGGATGACCTTTCTCTTCGTTATCTGGAGCCTGAGGTGTACAAGTCTCTGGAAGAAAAGGTGGCCCTTCGCAAGGATGAACGTACGCAGTTTATCCGCGAAATTATCCGGGAGGTTGGCGCACAGATTGAAAAAGTCGGTATTCGTGCGGAAATCAGCGGACGGGTAAAGCACTTTTTCAGTATCTATAAAAAGATGGTCAATCAGAATAAATCCATTGATCAGATTTATGATTTGTTTGCGGTGAGAATTATCGTTGACAGTATTAAGGACTGTTATGCGGTTCTGGGTGTAATTCATGAGATGTACAAACCGATTCCGGGGCGTTTTAAGGATTACATTGCGATGCCGAAGGCAAATATGTATCAGTCCCTTCACACGACATTAATCGGGCCGAACGGAACGCCGTTTGAAATTCAGATTCGTACCGTGGAGATGCACCGTACCGCAGAATACGGTATTGCCGCACACTGGAAGTATAAGGAAAAGCAGAACGGAGTTAAGTCTTCTGATACCGAGGAAGAGAAGCTGGCATGGCTTCGTCAGATTCTGGAATGGCAGAAGGATATGTCGGACAGCAAGGAGTTCTTAAGCTCAATTAAGGATGATCTGGACCTGTTCTCAGACCGGATTTACTGCTTTACCCCGACCGGAGATGTGAAAAACCTTCCGGCAGGCTCCTGTCCGGTTGACTTT
>CALZBV010000070.1 GCA_945622055.1 uncultured Clostridia bacterium | reverse complement strand
CACAAGATACATGGTGCTCTTTTATAAAACAGATAAGTTTGAAGGTACGGTAACATCCTCTGACGAAGGAGAAGTGTATTGGATTGAATTAGAGGAAATGAAGCAGAAGAAACTTGCTTACGGAATGGACAAAATGTTAAAAGTGTTCCTGGATGAAAATATCAGCGAATATTTCTTTTATAAAGGAAACGGTAAATGGACAGAAGAACTGAAATAGATTATTTGGATAGTAATTGCAAATAAGGTGGTATGCAGTTTGCCGCTGAGGCAGCTGAATGTATGATAGTATTGATAGACGATGATACATTTGATTTATGAAACGCGGATACCGTATGAAAAGGGTAAAAATAATTGAGGACGATGATGCGATACGCACGGAACTGAAAACTTTACTCTCAACCAACGGGTTTCAGCCGATGGAGGAGGGGACCTGTGACCTTATTCTTATGGATGTTAATCTGCCGGGAGAGAGCGGCTATGCCCTCTGCCGGAAGCTGCGGCAGGCTTCTGCATTCTTTTTGATGCCCTTTGTGCTGCCACTCATTATGACGGTTCCTTTGGGCGTATTATTTGGAAAGGTCTATGAGTTATGGAATTTTTCGGGGTTAAGCGGACAAAAGGCTCTGGAGACTGCGGTACTGATTTCTCTTGCGGTTGCGGATGTATATGCACTGTACTTTCTGATTACTTATCGCATTGCCTGCAATCATGTGATATGTCATGGCGATGAGGAGAAAAAAATTTGATTTTCCTCTTGACTCTCCCCTTAAGGGGAGCATATAAAATCCTTCTTGAGTAAAAACAAGGAGGATTTTTTATGTGCGAAGAATGTATTAAGGCGCAGGGTCTGACAAAAGCATTTCACGGGAGAACCGTGGTTCATGATTTGTCCTTTTCGGTGAAAAAAGGTGAAGTGTTCGGGCTTTTGGGACATAACGGTGCGGGAAAGAGCACAACGATTGAGATGCTTCTGGGACTGAAGCAGCCGGATGGCGGGAAAGGTACGGTTCTGGGACTAAGCGGGGCAGGCAACAGAAGAAAGCTGTTTGAAAAGGTAGGCGTGCAGCTCCAGTCTTCCGCATATCAGTCCGCAATCCGGGTGGACGAGGTATGCGAGGAGTATGCCTCTCTCTATCGGGAGCCGGCAGATTATAAGGAGCTGTTAGCAAAATTCGGATTGCTCGACCTGCAGAAAAGTCCGGTGATGAAGCTGTCCGGCGGAGAGCGTCAGAAGCTGTCGGTTGTGCTTGCTCTAATCGGAAATCCGGAGGTTATTTTCTTAGACGAGCTGACGACGGGGCTTGATGTGGCTGCCAGAAGAGAGGTGTGGCGCACACTGAAGCAGCTTAAGGAAAATGGGGTAACTATTTTTCTTACCACGCATTACATGGAGGAGGCAGAGAAGCTCTGCGACAGGATTTGTCTTATTAAGAACGGATGTAAGCTTACGGAGGGAAGTGTTGCGGAAGTGGTAGCGGCATCTCCATATCAGAATCTGGAGGAGGCATATCTTTGGTACATGGGCGAGGAGGTAGAAGCATGAAGCGTTTTTTTAGATTATATAAGATTGAACAGAAGCTCTTTTTCCGAAGCGGAGATGTATTCGTCTTTCATCTTTGTATGCCGGTGGTAGTACTTTTATTAATCGGCTTTATTGCCGGCGGAAAGAGCGCAGGAGACAGTGGTATGAATTATCTGCAGAGTGCCTTTGCATCGATTACCTCGGTAGGCATCTGTTGCAGTGCGTTTATGAGTATTCCGATTGTACTTGTAGATTACAGAGACAAAAAAATATTGAAGCATTTCTATTGCAGTCCCTGCAGTCCTGCGCGTATAATGTTAACAGATGTAATATGCAGCGCGGTAAT
Source organism: uncultured Clostridia bacterium (assembly GCA_945622055.1). Classification (GTDB taxonomy): domain Bacteria; phylum Bacillota; class Clostridia; order Lachnospirales; family Lachnospiraceae; genus SIG307. Next base: position 8,311 of record CALZBV010000070.1, on the reverse strand, counting down.
GGCAATGCTTTCAGCTGCCCTTGTCGGCGCGGTTGCCTTTCTGATATTGGGATATCGGATGGAGGGGAGCCTGCCTGCATTTATCGGGGCATGGTTTCTGACCCTGATTTCCATGTTTTCCATCGGCTTACTGGTAGCAAGCATCTGTAAGACGGCGCGTAGTATGAGCGTGGCAACGACGGTTCTTTATTTTCCGATGCTGCTCTTTTCCGGAGCCACGATTCCGTATGAGCTTTTCCCGAAGGGAATGCAGCTTGTAGCGGATGTGATGCCGCTCGGAATGGGAATCCGGTTAATGAAAGCAGCCAGTATGGGGACGGCAGTGGAGGCAGTGCTTCCGCAGCTGCTTATACTTATTTTGATTGCTGTTGGGTGCAGCTTTGTAGCTGTAAAAACGTTTCGGTGGGAGTGATTGTTTATGAGAATGTATGAGAAACATGAATGGAAAGAAAAAAGCATGGATAGTCATCTCTATAAAATCGGAATGTTTGCCGCAATGAATCATATTACGGTAAAAACACTGCGGTTTTATGAGGAGCAGGGGCTGATTGCCCCTGCCTATGTGGATAATGAAAACGGCTACCGGTATTATACAATGAATCAAATGGCGGTGATTCATAAAATAACAGCACTGAAGCAGGCAGGCTTTACGCTGGAGGAAATCAAAGGTCTGAACAAAACTGTAGACGAAAAGCATTTCCTGACGAAGAAAAAAGCTGATTTGCTGGCACAGATTGCGGAACTGACAAGGCAGCTTGCGGTCATTGACGGTTATTATGCAGAAACGGAGAATACGCTGGATACACCGGTGCTGTTAAAGAAAATACCGGCAGTGCTGACCGCGGTCATGAAAAAGAGAATTCATTCCTATGATGAGCTGTTTACCATGATGCCGGAGATGGGGGCAGAGATGGAGCGTATCGGGTGTGAATGTGCATTGCCGGAGTATTGTTTTACAAATTATCCGGAGACAGGGTATCAGGAGGAGGACATTCTGGTAGAGACCTGTGAAGCCGTGACGGAAAAGAGAGAGGGTTCCTCCGTGATTTATTTTAAGGAGTTCCCGGAGGTGGAAGCTGCATGTATTTATCATAAGGGCTCTTATGATAATTTTCCTAAGACCTATGCAGTTTTGCTGCGTTATATTGAGGAGCACGGATATACCATCTGCGGAGGCATACGGGAAAGCTATATTGACGGAGTATGGAACCGGGATAGTGAGGAGGAATGGCTCTCGGAGATACAGATACCGGTGGTGGCAGCCTTGTAGCTGATAGCAGCTACAAGGCTGCCAATTTTATGTCAATCATCCGATGCTGTGCGGACATTGTTGCTTTGAGGTGTGCTAAATGAAAGATTTTGTAATTTCTTGTGGCAAAAGAGTCCTGTCTGTGTTATTCTATTGACATACGAACGAAGGTATACTAGGTTATAGTTGGCACCAATGGAAAAAGGGAAGGAATCGCAGAGCGCATTTTGAAGCTTTTGTTCACTGCGGAGGGAGAAAAGATATGGATAGAATTTTAGTTGTAGATGATGATGCAATGAATTTAAGAATAACGGAAATGCTTCTTAAGAAGAAGGAGTATGAGGTAAAGAAGGCGGAGTCAGGGCTGGAGGCACTTGATATTTTACAGGAGGAGCCGGTAAAGCTGGTTCTTTTGGATGTGGAAATGCCGGGAATGAGTGGAATTGAGACGCTGGAGAAAATCCGGGCGAGACAGGATTTGGCGGGGCTGCCGGTGGTGTTTTTATCTGCTTCCGAGGATATGGAAGAAGCAGTAGCAAATGGGGAGTATGCAGTGCAGGGGTTTCTGAAAAAACCAACCCTTCCAATGAAGTTGTATGAATGCGTGGAGGAGTTTTGCAAATAGGAGGTCGTAATGTCCTTGCAATATAATATCTCTTATGAAGTTGCATCCTGCATTTTTCTGGTTATTCTGCTTTTCTATATTAAGCTGCAGTATGATACCAGTTCAAAATTGAATAAAGAGTTCCGAAAGCTTACCTGGGTGGGATTAATCGCTACTATTCTGGATGTGACATCTGCGATTACAATCAGCTATGCCGGTTATATACCGATAGTGGTAAATATCCTGCTGAATACTCTGTATTTCGTTGCAGTTGCAGCTTTGGGGTACCGGGTACTGTATTATTGCTTATTTTATGTATACGGGGAGAATAGTAAGAAGGAGATTATCCGGTTTCATCAGCTGGTTATATGCATTTATTTTGTAGTGCTTACATTAAACATGTTTATGGGTTTTTTGTTTTCCTTCAGCCATGACGGAGGGTACATAAAGGGGCCGGTTTATTTTGCTATTTATGTGATTCCAACCTATTTTGTTTTATGCTCTTCGGCAATCCTGCTTTACAACTTTCGAAAATTTCGGAACTGGCAGAGGATTTCTATTTTATTTTTTGTTTCTTTTCAGCTTTCCGGTGTAGTGCTTCAGATGTTCTTTTTTCCGGATACACTTCTGGCACTGTTTATGAGTGCACTGGGGCTTATGATGATGCTGTTTACGATTGAGACGCCTGATTATCAGAAGCTTGTAATTACGATTGAGGAACTGAATGCAACGAAAAATGTTGCTGAGAAGGCGAAGGCGGAAGCGGAAAGAGCTAAGGAAATCGCGCAGGAAGCGAATCGCGCAAAATCAGATTTTCTGGCAAATATGAGTCATGAAATCCGGACACCGATAAATGCGGTGCTTGGAATCGACGAGATGATTTTAAGAGAAAGTGACAATACACAGATACTTGAGTATGCAACGGATATAAAAAGAGCAGGAAGCATGCTGCTTTCACTGATTAATGACATTTTGGATTTCTCAAAAATCGAAAGCGGAAAAATGGACATTATTCCGGTTGATTATGATTTGGGACTTATGCTGAGTGAGACGGTAGATATGATACGCTCAAGGGCGGAAGAGAAAAAGCTGCAGCTGGAAGTAAAGATTGACCCGGATATACCTGTGCATTTGCACGGCGACGAAGTAAGAATCAGACAGATTTTAACAAACATACTTACAAATGCGGTCAAATATACCCCGAAGGGAAAAGTGACACTTACGGTGTCCGGAGAGAAGGCTTCGGAAGAAACGGTACGGTTATTTGTATCGGTAAGGGATACCGGAATTGGCATTAAGGAAGAAGACATCGAACGGTTGTTTGAGTCCTTTCAGCGCGTTGATGAAAGCAGAAACAGAAATATTGAAGGGACCGGTCTTGGCCTTTCCATTACCATGTGCCTGTTGAAACTGATGGGAAGCCGGCTGGAGGTGGAGAGCACCTACGGAGCTGGCTCTGAGTTCTATTTTTATCTGGAACAGAAGCAACTGGATGGAAAGGTTCTCGGAGAGAATATACAGAGCTATTATGAGAAGGAAAAGGGAAAGGTTAATATTTCGACGGAACAGTTTTATGCTCCGGATGCCAGAATTCTTGTGGTAGATGATAATGAGATGAATCTGAAGGTATTTTCAGGACTTCTTAAGAATCATGGGATGCAGATTGATACTGCAATGAGCGGAAAAGAAGGTCTTGAAAAAATGAAGAAAAATGCATACCACATCATTTTTATGGATTATCAGATGCCGGAAATGGATGGTGTGGAAACCCTGAGAAAATCCAGAGAGCTGGAAGTGAATCTTAGTAAGGATGCAGTCATTATTGTATTAACTGCCAATGCAATTTCGGGTGCCAGGGAAATGTTTTTACGGGAGGGATTTTGCAATTATCTTTCAAAGCCGATTATTGCGGAAAAGCTCGAAAAAATGATTCTGGAATATCTGCCGGAGGAGCTGGTGCAGAAGAAGTATATGGAAAGAAATGAAGAAATTTCTTTTGACTCCGGACATCCCGATAAGACTGTACAAACAGAGAAGGGTCTTGTAGAGTGGAACGTGGGAAGAGCATATTGCATGGAGGATGAGGAGTTTTACAGGGAAATGCTTCGGACCTTTTTAGATGCCCATTCTGATGCTGAATTGCGTGGATATTATGAGGCATCAGATTTTGAAAATTATCGTATCAAGGTTCATGCAATAAAGACGAATCTGGCAAATATTGGTGCAGGAAGGGTTTCGGAAATGGCAATGCAGTTAGAGCTTGCATTAAAGCTTGACAAAAACGAGACCTATGTGCAGGAGCATCATGAGGAGTTTATGAAACTGCTTGAGAAAGTGATGTCTGAGGTGGAGAGATATCTGGAAGGCGGAAACTGATTTCACAGCTGAGTGGTAATAGTACGGAGTGTTATACATCAAAAGCAGGGGGAAAACCATGATTGAGAAGCTGAAAGCACAGATGCAGGAATACTTTGTCGGTAAAGAGGATATCATTGAAAACCTTTTGGTATGTCTGTTTGCCGGTGGGCATGTTCTTTTAGAGGATGTTCCGGGTGTCGGGAAAACGACGCTCGCACAGACGGTCGCAAAGTCTGTGGATTGTGATTTCGGGCGAATCCAGTTTACGCCGGATACGCTGCCGAGTGATGTGGTCGGAACTGAAATCTATAACATGAAAACAGGCGAATTTACGTTCCGTGAGGGTGCGATTATGCATCAGATTGTGCTTGCGGACGAAATTAACCGAACCTCGCCCAAAACACAGGCGAGTCTTCTTGAAGCAATGGCAGAGCAGCAGGTTACCGTGGGAGGCGTAAAGCGTTCGGTACCGCAGCCGTTTATGGTAATCGCAACGCAGAATCCGGTGGAATTTATGGGAACCTATCCTCTTCCGGAGGCGCAGCTGGACCGTTTTATGATGAAACTTTCCCTTGGGTATCCGTCCGCAGAGGAGGAGCTGCGCCTGACGCGGAATGTGCTGAATGGAAAAAAAACGGAAACGCTTGAAAGTGTCATCCGGTCGCAGGATGTGCTTAATATCCGGAGCCGGGTGGAAAAGATCACTATCAGGGATAACGTGCTTTCCTATCTGCGCGAAATCATTGACCAGACAAGACAGGACAAACGTTTTGTATACGGCGCGAGTCCGCGCGCATTGCTTGCACTTATGCGTGCGGCACAGGCGAGAGCCTTTCTGCTTGGGCGTGAGTTTGTTAAGCCGGATGATATCAAGGCGCTGGTTCTTCCGGTTCTGGCTCATCGGCTTATGCTGACCTCTGAGGCCAAAATCGGCAAGGAGGAGACCGGCAGGATTTTGAAAAGCATTGTTGCAAGGGTTAAGGTTCCGGTGGAATAACGGGGGAGAGATTTGAAAAGAAATCGTATCATTTATGTTTCGCTATGGGTGCTTTCCCTGGTTGGCATCAGTTTTTTCGGAGGAACGGTCAGCTATGGTTTTTTTACCCTGCTGACGTTGCTTCCGCTGGTCTCTTTTTTCTATCTTTTGCTGGTATATTTTCTTTTTCACATTTATCAGAGGATAGATGTGCGCGTACTTGCCGTAAATCAGCCGGTGACGTTTCATTTTACACTTGCGAATGAGTATTTTCTGACCTTTGCAGGGGTACGGGTACGCTTTTATTCGGATTTTTCTGCAGTAAGCGGACTGGATGATGAGACCGAATATGAGCTTTTGCCAAAGACGGAGATTAAAAAGGAAACGGTTCTGGTGTGCAGATACCGCGGAGAATATGAGGTTGGAATCCGTCAGGTAGAAACAACGGATTACTTTGGCTTAATCCGGTTTTCGTACCGACTTCCGGAGAAGCTTCGCGTTCTGGTAAAACCACAGTTTGTTGTTCTGGATAATATGAGGCATATCGATATTAATCAGGTGATGCGTGAGACGAAGAAAAATACTTCTATGCCGGATGCGCTGGCGCGCCCCTATGTTCCGGGAGATGATATCCGTCAGATTCACTGGGGGCTTTCTGCAAAGTGCGGTGAGTGGATGACAAGAGAGAAAATCGGGGAGGAAAAACAGGGAATTGGAATTGTTCTGGAAACAAAACGGTGCAGTAATGACCCGAAGGTATTCCTTCCGGTAGAAAACAAAATGCTGGAGCTTGTTCTTGCAATTGCCTATTTTCTTGCCGGAAAAGGTGTTCTGACCTGTGAATATCATTACAATGGAACCCTATGTGAGAACCGTGCAGAACGTCTTCAACAGCTGGATGGGTTTTACGAAGCGATTTCTGCGATAGAATTTAGGGCGGATAATACGCAGCAAAGGCTGTTTCCGACTTTGGCGGAGCACAGGGGGGTTTTTGGACTTCAGGCTGTGTTTTTTGTAGTCTGCGAATGGGGAGAAGGCCTGCGTCAGACAATTGGAGAGCTTGCAGAACGCAATGTGTATGTTATTGTATATCTGGTTGGGGCAAAGAAGGAAAAGCAGGAGCTTTCGATGGATCTGCGCCGGGGGCAGCTGGTTTTTGTTGACCCGGATGCAGATATAAGGGAGGTACTGTGATGGCGGCAGTATTTGCTTTTTTCTATGATTTATGTTATGTACTTCCGGTCTGCCTTATTGTGTTCGGAGTCGGGAAACCATTTCTTTTCTTGCCGGAAAAGAGTAATGTTCCACTATTATTTACAGTGCTTCTTCCGGTGGTGCTGTGCAGTGTGCGTCACATTAAGAATAAATACCGTTTTCTGCCACCGGGGATTTTTGCGGTCGGACTTGTTTGCAGATTTCTGGCGGTAGACCGGGAAAAACGGCCTTCATTTTTGGAGAGCCGGAGCTATCTGCTCTGGATTTTGCTGATTACAGTGGCAGGATATATTCTTGGCCGGCTTATGGCGACGTATATAACAGTGAAACGGGTGACGCTGTTTTTACTTATTGCTGGTGGGATTGCTCTGATGTGTACCGGTACAAAAACAGGAAAAGCACCGGTTGTAGGTGGCTTTCTAATGATTCTTTTTCTGATTTCCGAAGAGGTACAGAGGAACTGGGACAAGAGCGGATTTTCGGAAATGAAGGCGCACCTGGTCTGCATTGCACCGTTTCTTTTGCTGCTCACGTGTCTGGTGTACCGGATACCTGCTCCGCAAAAGCCATACGATTGGGGATTTGCAGTAAATCTGTGGCAACGGACAGGTGATTTATTTGAACAGTTGTCGGCAAAATTTCTTTTCCGTACGGAAGAATATGGGGAAATCGGTTTTTCAGAAAACGGAGAAGTGTGTGGAAGGCTTAAGGATTCAGACGAAGAAGTGCTTCTGTTTACGGATAAGGGGCGCTCTCCGGAGCGGGTTTATCTGACCGGAGCTGTGTTTGACCGGTTTGACGGAAGAGGCTGGAGCGCAGAGAACGGGCTGCAGGAGGATATCCGGCTTTTAGATACCTTGGAGCTTATGTGTGCCGTGTATAAAAAGGATGCGATGTATGCGGTTGATTATTATCAGAACTCGTATGCACGGCTGGAATCACGGTTTCATAGTACGCACTATCTGTTTTTGCCGCAGAAAACCTTTCTGAGCGGTGCAAAGCTTGGAGGACTTTCTTATGTGGAGACCTGGGAAAACGTGAAAACGAAAAAAAGGCTTCCGTACCGGTCGGAGTATCCGCTGTCGTTTCTTCGGCTGAATCAGGACACTCCGTTATTTCGTGAGCTTCTTCTGACAGCGGAGCCGATTACGGAGGAGGAATGGGGGGACTTCCTTTTTACGAAACGGCTGGTAGCGGAAAATGAACTTTCTTATAGCCATTACATTGAGTACAAAGAAATACTAAAGGCGAGTTATGCAGAAACGCCTGAGCTTTCTGAGGAAGTGAAAACGGTTCTGGACCGTTTGTACGAGGGAGCTGCCAATGACCTTGAGCGTCTTGAAAGATTGGAGAAATGGCTTTGTTCCATGAAGTACAGTCATTCGGCAGAGGTACTTCCGGAGAGTGTAACATCGCCGGAGACCTTTATGGACTATTTTCTTCTGGAAGAGCAGGAAGGCTACTGTGTGCATTATGCAACGGCATTTGCACTGGCGGCACGTGCGCTTGGTTTGCCGGTGCGCTACGTTCAGGGGTTCTGTTTTGACAGGAACGCTTCGGATAATGTTGTGGTAAAAGCGGAGAGGGCGCATGCCTGGCCGGAGGTTTATTTTGATAATGTCGGCTGGATTATGTTTGAGCCGACACCGGGTTATCATAAGAGTGAGGGCTGGTCACTTCGCTCCAGAGAAACATCGGAATCCCCAAAAGGAAACGGTATATCATTTGTCCCGGTTGAAGTTATTGCGGGGCAGGAGAAGGAAAAGCCGGAGACTTCCGGGGATGGAAGAAATTCCTTTGATGCCCGTGTGGTTGTAATACCTGTGGCCTGCTGTGCTATATTCCTGGTTTCGTATCTTGGAGCTGCAGGACTTGTTTCCGGATACAGATACAGAAAAATGGATTGGGG
>CALZBV010000069.1 GCA_945622055.1 uncultured Clostridia bacterium | reverse complement strand
AAAATCTTTGAAGAGAATGTCCCTTTTGATTTCTGCTGATGTTAATTACCCGTTCTTTCAATGCCACACTGCCGTACCCTGTCGCTACAAATCCAACGTTAACCTCTAGGGTAGATGACTCCAACAATGCCTTTGCATATTGTTTGCGAAACTCCAACGGCTTATTTCGTAATACCATCTCGTCACAGGTAACCTCCATATCCTTCACAAAAAGGTAATACGCAAGCCACATAAGCGGTTGAAACCAGTTTATAGCGAGCAGAACAAACGCCAGATTCTTTACTAAATAGTCTTTTCTGGCAATATGTACCTTCTCATGGCAGATTACCGGCTCATAAAATTCTTCCTTCATATCTGCCGGAAGATAGATTTTCGGTTTTATAACTCCTACCGTAAAAGGCACATCACCTCTTGCCGTAATATATATATTCTCTCTAAGATGCTTGCTTCTTGTAGTAAACTGATTTGTTTTTATATAGGCGTAGCCCATATAGAGTAGCATTCCGACGAAAACAGTCACCCATACAACTTTAAACATCACACTCGCTTCTTCTCCCAAAAGGAAATACGGGGCATTGCTTGATTTCACAACAACCTTGTAATAAAACACATGGAAGCACTCCACCCCCAAAATGTAAAAATAGCATATCGGAATGCTGCACCATAGCAAATACGAAGCTCCTCTCCAGGTTACCCTCTTTAGAACTGCGCGAATTAAAACAATACATAGAATAACAATTCCTAAGCACCACCCCTGATTCAATATAAAAAGCATTCCCGTATCCGACATTACCTCACCTCCGCCATTTGCCTATAGCATTACTTATCTCTTCCCGTTCTTCCGGATTTTTTACCGTTTTCCGGTTCTTCCTGCTCCTCCGGCATCTGTTCTATCAATGTCAGGAGCTCTTCTTTCTCTTTTGCGGACAAAGTCTTTTTTCTTGTAAACGAAGTCACCAATAAAGGTAATGAGCCACGGAATGCATTTTCAATAATGTCCTCGCTCAAATTGGACATATATTCCTCTTCACTCATTCGTGCAGTCACAATACAATCCTCATTCTGAAACATTCCAAAACCACAAAGCCTACGCAACACTGTAAATACGGTAGACTTTTTCCAGCTTAACTCCTGTTCACACAGCTTTACCAGTTCCCGCGTTGTAATCGGTTCATGTTCCCAAAGCAGCTTGGCAAAACGCAGTTCCATATCGCCAATTCCATAATGTGCCATACTATCCTCCAAACGTGTTATATCATATAATACATATTATAACCTATAACACAAATTGTCAAGTTTTCCCTTACGCAAAACAAAGTATATCGCTTTGCGATACTCTGCGCCGCTTTTGCGTCGCATTTTTGCGACATATTCCTTAGCAAAAGCGTGTGCATCCCCGCGGAGCGTTTTTGTGTAATAGGAAATTCGAGGAATTTCCTATTACACAAAAAAACCTGCATTTTTGTAAGTAAAAACACAGGTTTTCGCATGTATTCCTATTTTTAACTCAAGCTTACACAATTCTCCTTTTTCTTGCAGCAACCAGGGCGACACAAAAAAATGCCACCGCAAAGCTTGCTACAATTCCGAGATTTTTAAAATACTCCCCCATTTTCTCTTCCCAATTGCTGCTAAACAGCAGATGAACGTTTTTGATATACCAGCTTACTGGAAGGAACTGTCCGATTCTGCGTACGTATTCCGGAAGCAGATCAACCCGTACAAACACTCCTCCAAGGAAGCACATCCCCATACCAATCAGATTGCTGGCTCCGTTTAACGCATTTTTATCATGCAGGAGCACGCCCACGACAATGGATATCGCAAAGCATACAGTCAACAGCACAAATGCATTGACTGTCGCAAACAAAAACAGCTTCGACGTAAAATCCTCATGGTAAAGAACCAGTCCCATCAGCATCAGAAAGCCAAAAACAACGACTGCTCCAACGCTCGTACCTGCTGCAATGTCAAGTGTGAGCTTCTGATCCGGAGTGGCTGAGCTTCCGGTACGCATCCTTATATCCTTTTGAAAAAAGGACTGCATCACCGGTCCAATCAGAAGAATCATCATCGACAACAGTATATATGCCAGATAACTCAAAAAATAGAAGCCTCTGATCTGATACATCGAACGTGTCTTTCCAAGTATCGCTGTTTCTGCCTCCACCTCACACACCTTTACCGCAGAATCACAGGCTTCGGAAAGTGTCTTCCCCGTAGCAAGCCCCGTACGGACATAACGGAAAAACTGCTCTGTTTTCTGACCAAGAAACGAAACCGATGCATTGATGCTCATCGTTTCAATCCTGCTGTTTTCCGGGTCCGCATCAAACGCTTCATCAAAGCCCTGCGGAAAATAAATTGCATAATCAATCATTCCGTTAAATACACGATCGGTAATCATCTCTTCCGCAAGGTTATACGTAACGTTATTCTCTCTTCCAAGCACATCCCCAAGTGCTTTTGAAAGCATTGAATTGTCCGGAGAACTGATTACGATATTTAAGCTCTTTCCCTCGTACAGCTTCTTATCATTTTCCACCGCCGCTGAATTAAAGAGCAGCATCAGGACACAGAATACACCAAAATAGATGGATGCAACCGGTAAAGATTTTTTTATTATGGAAAATACTGCCCTCATGCCTCTTTCCTCCATTTTTCTACATTCTGACGCAGCGCCAAAACTCCGATGCTGCCAAAGATAAGGATTGCACACCAGATTCCGAGACGTGTCAGGCAATCCATAAACTTATCCATATTTCGCATGACACAAAGCGACTGGTAGGAATTTACGATTAGCGTTGCAGGATTTATACGGTTTACAACCGGGCAGCTTGCCTCAATTTTTACCGTGATGCTCTGCGTCATCAGTCCTGCCAAAAAGCAGCTGAACATAGCTGTACCGACCATAATTGCCATCTGCATTCTTTCGCTCTTTTGCACAAGACATCCTACAAAATAACCATACGCAACGCCCAACAGGCTATGAATTGCTCCGGCAACAAAAAGCCACCCGTTTACATCACCAAAATCAAGCTTTAAAATCAATACGTAATATGCAATCAGCAGTAAAAACTGTGCGTACTGAATGGTAAATGCTGCCGCCACATCCGCTACCACCGTGGAAAACTTGCGAAGCGGTGCGGAAAGCCTTCTGGAGGCCACTGCCACAAAGCCTACCGTAAGCTCCTGCGTATTCATGATACCGAAAATCGCACCATACAGGCTCGCCATGGCAAGCAGCGCCTGAAAAAAAGAAATCATCGGGTCCTTGCTGGCTCCCGCAAATTCTCTTTCGGATATAGTATCAAATTCTTTGGTAAACTGCTCCGCAACAATCGGAAGTGTACCGTTTTCGGCCGCTTCCAGAATCATTTCCCGGCTCTGAAGATAGCAGTCCGTAATTTCCTTTACAATCGTCTCCATCAAACCGTTCTCGGAAAATATTAAAGAAATCTCCCCGTCATTTTTAATCACAGCCTTAATTTCCTGCTTTCGAAGCAGTTCCTCTGCCCGGGCAGAATCCGTTTCAACTACAGAAAAATAATTCTGTTCCCCGTACTTTAATTCCTCCAGAAATGAAACCAGCTGCACATCCTTTGTTTCCCCCGAAACCACAGCAACCGGAATCGTCTGAAAGGCCCAGTCCTTCTTTGTAACATCTCCAAATGCCATTTTAAAAAGTGTTGCCAGCGCAACCGGGAAAACAATAGCCCAGAAAAATGCCGTCCGATTGCGCGCCAGCCGCTTTAACCGGTATATATAATACGTCATATCCACCCTCCTACTTTGCTTCGTCCCTGAGCTCTTTTCCGGTAATCTCAAGGAAGACATCGTTTAACGTCGGAAGCTCTGCAAATACTCTTCCAAACTGAACCTGTGACCGGTTCAGATACTCCAGAATATGAAGTACGTTATGTTTCCCGCCGTTGCATTTTACAACAAGCATATCGTCCCTGTATTCCGTCTGGAACACATGATGAATCTGCTTCACTCCCGCAAGCTGCTCCCCGGTAATCTCCGGAACCTCTACACGAATCGTTTCGCCAATCTGCGTCATGCGCTTTAATTCTTCCTTCGTTCCCACGGCTACGGTCTGCCCTTTATCCATAATGGCAATACGGGTACAAAGCTGCTCAACCTCTTCCATATAGTGCGAGGTGTAGATAATGGTTGCTCCCTGACGGTTCAGTTCCTGAATGCCCTCCAGAATCTTATTCCGGCTCTGCGGGTCAACGGCAACCGTCGGTTCATCGAAAATAATTAACTCCGGCTTATGTGCAATCCCACAGGCAATATTGAGACGCCTGAGCAAACCACCGGACAGCTTCTTCGGATAGAATTTCGTAAACTCCTCCAGTCCGACAAACCGGATGGCCTCCTCCACCAGTTCCTTTCTCTTCTTTTTATCCTTTACATACAGACTGCAGAAATAATCGATATTTTCATAAACCGTGAGTTCCTCAAATACCGCAACATTCTGGAACACCACACCGATTTTGCTTTTCACGTCAAGATTTCCCGAATGCATTTTCTGTCCGAACAACTGAACCTCACCCTTATCGTACTGGGTCAAGGAAAGCATACAATTAATTGTCGTTGATTTTCCGCTTCCGTTCGGACCAAGCAGACCAAACACCTCACCGCGCTTTATTTCGAGATTCAGATGGTCCACTGCGACCAGCTCCGAATAACGCTTTACAAGATTATTAATCTTTACTACCGTTTCCATAGGACTTTCTCTTCCTTTCCTGATTTCTTTCCCTATCATACCAGCTTTCCCTGTCATATTCCAGTGTCGTATGTCAAAACAATCATATGACAAATGTCATACGCTTTCTCCTTTTCAACCTTCCTCCAATGTGCTATAATAAAACGGTGTATTTCTTCATCCCCTTCAGAAAGGAGGCTTCCTATGGAACTGCTTTTGGATAAAGCACTTTTACTGCTTTCCGGCATTGTTTTACTGGTCCTGGATATGGCTCCCGCCACCTCAGTGCTTTTGTTTCTTTTGACACTGATTTTTCTTTGTCTGGACGATCTGATACGAAAAGACGGCTACATTACTGCATTCTTTTTCGGAGCTGTTGTGCTTTCCTTCATCGTGCCTCAGGCAGCCTTTTTCCTCCCCTGCTTCTTATATTCTCTTTTTTCCCGGAAGAAAACGGCTCTGGCCTTCTTTTGTCTGCTGCCGGTCCTTTTGGCAGGCTCAGAACATATGACCTATACCCTGCAGCTGTTGCTGCTTCTGTTTCTCCTGTTTGCTGCTGCCCTCTCCGATTTGCATCGCAGGCATCTTGCACTATTGAAGGAGTTTCGTATGCAGCGCGACACGGATAAGGAAGAACAGCTTCTCCTGAAAAAACAAACCGAGGCACTTCGAAAAGAGCAGGATTCCAACCTGAACCTTGCAATGCTGCAGGAACGAACCCGGATTGCCAGAGAAATCCATGACAATGTAGGTCATTTGCTTTCCCGTTCCCTGCTGCAGCTTGGTGCACTCCTTACGATTCATAAAGAAGACGAGTCCCTTCTTTTACTAAAGGAAAGCCTGGATGCCGCAATGAACGGAATCCGCAACAGTGTTCATGACCTCAGAGACCAGGGAATCGAACTGAAAAGCTCAACCAGACTGCTGCTTTCTGACTGTAAGGGCTATCATACCGATTTAACCTATGAAATCAGCAGCGAACCGCCGATTTCAGTCACCTATTGCCTGCTTACGATTACAAAGGAAGCAATCTCCAATACGATTAAACACAGCAACGCCGATTCCATTTCGGTAAAACTGCAGGAATTCACTTCCCTGTACCATCTGTCCATTGCCGACAACGGCACGACGGCAGCATTACCGTCACAGCCTGCAGGAATGGGGCTGGAAAACATGCAGGCACGCGCTTTGGCACTCGGGGGAACCATTCGTTTCAGTGTACAGGACGGATTTCATATTTTTGTATCAATTCCAAAGGAGAACGAACATGAGAGTTCTGATTGTAGACGATGACCGACTCGTCGGTATTTCACTAAAAACAATTTTAGAGGCGGCGGACGGGATTAGCGTCTGTGCCCTCGGCCGCAGCGGACAGGAAGCAATTTCCTTATATCAGGAACACCACCCGGATATTCTGTTAATGGATATTCGTATGGAAGGTATGAACGGACTTGATGCTGCAACGGAGATCCTCTCCTTCGACCCAAATGCAAAAATTCTTTTTCTGACTACCTTTTCCGACGACGAATACATCGTTCGCGCACTCAGACTTGGTGCAAAGGGCTATCTGCTCAAGCAGGATTTTGAAAGTATCACTCCTGCACTCCACGCCGTGTTCGGTGGCCAGAATGTATTCGGAAGCGAAGTTGTCCGAAAAATCCCGGACATACTTGCTGCACCAAATAAATCCACACTTTCCGATTTGCCGCTTGCGGATAAAGAGCTTGAGATTATGCGGCTGGTTGCAGACGGACTGAACAACAAAGAGATTGCCTCTGCCCTCTTTCTTTCTGAGGGAACGGTACGGAATTATCTGAGCGCTATTTTAGAAAAGCTCGACCTCCGTGACCGCACGCAGCTCGCAATTTTTTACTACAAACATCGCTGATACATTCGAAAGGAGCAGGCTATGAAGGTTGCAGGCGTTATCGTGGAATACAATCCTTTTCACAATGGACACCGGTATCATCTCGAAGAAACACGCCGGATTACCGGAGCAGATTTTGTCATTGCAATAATGAGCGGTAATTTTACGCAACGTGGCATTCCGGCCTGCTTTGATAAATATACCCGTACCGAATGTGCACTGTTAGAAGGTGTGGACCTCGTTCTGGAGCTTCCGTTCTGCTATGCCACGGGAAGTGCGGAATTTTTCGCTGAAGGCGCTGTTTCGATTCTGCACCGGCTCGGTTGCGTCGATACACTCTGCTTTGGTACCGATGCTGTTGCCGATGCGTCACTTTTTATGGAAACCGCAGCCTTTTTGTGCGAGGAACCGGAGGAATACAAGCTTCGTTTAAAGGAACAGCTAAAGCAGGGTCTTTCCTTTCCGGCCGCACGTTTTGCGGCTGCCAGGGGACTTCTTGGGGACGAAGCCTGCGCGCTTTTGTCTTCGCCGAATGCACTTTTAGGTCTCGAATACTGTAAGGCGCTTTACCGGCTGAAAAGTTCAATCGTACCGGTTCCGATTTCACGCATTGGTGCAGGCTATCATGATACGAAGACGGATGCCTCCGGGTTTTCTTCTGCAACTGCACTCCGTACCCTGCTTTTGGAAGACACCTCTCAAAACCGGGCTGTCTTTTTTTCATCGCTGCCGGCTTCTCTCCATCCGCTTTTTTCAAAAAAACCTCTGCAGCCGGTATTTGCTGAAGATTTTTATCCTCTCCTGGACTACAGACTTTTGACCATGGGTGCTGAGCTTTCCGCAATCTGGGACATTTCTCCGGAGCTTTTCGCACGCCTTAAAACGCGTACTGCTCCCTGCAGCTATGAGGAGCGTCTTCGTCAGATTAAGGTGAAGCAATACACCCGTACCCGCCTGGAGCGCTGTTTTCTACATATTCTGCTCGGCATTACGAAAGACGATATGGCACTTTTTCGTCCGTCTGCCGGTCAGTGTACAGGATATGCCAGAATTCTCGGTTTCCGCCTCCCTGCTTCCCCGCTATTAAAAACCCTTAAGGAAACTGCCGGTCTTCCGGTCATTACAAAGCTTGGACAAAAGAACAAACGCTGTAATTCCACAGAGCTTCTGCTTCTGGAGTACGACCTATGCGCCGCAGACCTTTATGCAAAGGTTTTCTATCAGAAATATGGTGTTCTTTTGCCGGACGAATACTCATATCTTGTTATCAATGAATAACCGGACGGTACGCATGAAACAGCAACCCCCTCTCTATCGCTTTCTCCCACTTTTTCTTTTTGGGGCACTTCTTCTGCTGCTTTTCTTTCCGTCCGAAGCATTGACCGGTGCCAAAAATGGGCTGATTTTGTGGTTTTATCAGGTCATTCCAAGTCTTCTTCCGTTTCTTATCCTGTCCGGGCTTATGGTATCCACCGGATGCTCTGATTTTCTTTCCGGTATTCTTTCCCCGGTGCTTTCTCCGTTATTTGGCTGCTCCGGTTCCGGCTGCTATGCAATTATCATCGGCCTATTCTCCGGTCTTCCGGTTGGTGCAAAAACAGTTGCCGAGCTGGTCACTACCGGACGTATCTCCTCAAAAGAGGGAACCTTTCTGCTCCCTCTTTGTAACAACGCCGGTCCATTCTTTATTCTTGGCTATCTTTGCGTCACGCTTCTTTCCATACCTGACTTTGCTTTGGAATTTCTTCTTATTCTCTGGGTTTCGTCCATTCTGTCAGCATTTCTGCTTCGTCCCGGAGTTCTGTTTTCCCGGCATAAATATACTGCCACCGAAAAAAGAAGGTCTTCTCGGCATGCGCTTTCTTTTTCCTTTCTGCTTCTTGATAAAGCCATTGAACAGGCCTTTTCCTTATTGCTTCGTATTGGGGGATATATTGTATTGTTTTCTGTCCTGACAGAACTCCTGCGACTGCTCCCTCTTTCTCCCCTGTTAACTGCCTGCCTCTGCTCCCTGCTTGAAATTACCACCGGTACCTCAGCCCTTTCCGCACTCCCGCTTCCAAAGCATTTCCTCATTCCGCTGACTGGTGCTTTCGTTTCCTTGGGTGGTCTTTGCGGTATCGTACAAACAAAAAGTGCGCTCACGGGAAGTAACCTCCCGTTTGCGCACTATATCCGTTCAAAACTCCTGGCAGCACTACTCGCTGCAACTATATTATTCCTCCGGGTTCGGTAGGAATGTATCCTCATCAAAATTGTAGTCGTCCGGATTCTCCCCCGCAGTCTCCTCCTGGTCCGATTCCGTTTCAGGCTCACCAAGAACCGCCGGCTGATCCTCTCCGTTTAATTCCATGCGGTTTGCGGAAATCGTATCCAGCTTCTGACGAAGTGCTAACAGCATCGCTTCGGTCTGATTCTGAATTACCTCGTAGGAGGAGGAAAAAATGGATTCAATCTCACCAAGCATCTGATTCGAGTACCCAAGAGAGCCCTGACGAATCTGGATTGCTTCATAATTCGCCTGATTCACCATATCCTGTGCCTGCTCGGTAGCGTTCTGAATCATTGTATTTGCCTGATAATACGCCTGCTGCATAATCTCACTCTCATTTACCAGCTTCTGCGCCTGCTCTCTTGCAGCGTCTACAATCTCAAGAGCCTTTTTCTCCGCATCTGCCATAATTGCATCACGATTTGCAATCATCTTCTGACATCTTTTGATTTCTTCCGGAACCTTAAGACGCAGTTCATCGAGATAATCATACATGACATCCTTCTGAACCGTAATCTTGGAGCCATTAAACATCGTCGGCTTACAGCTTTCCATATACTCGTAAATATCCTCAATTAACTGCTCAATTCTCTTTGAACTCATTTTTTCTCTCCTCGCTTTACAATTTTATAAACATCATCAATGATTTTTTCCGGAACAAAATGACTGATGTCTCCCCCATAGGACGCAACCTCCCGCACAACACTGGAGCTCAGATAGGAATACTTCACATTCGTTGTCAGGAAAATGGTATCGATATCCGGACGCAGACGTTTATTCGTCTGTGCCAGCTGAAGCTCATATTCAAAGTCCGTTACTGCACGTAACCCACGGATAATCGTTTTCGTTCCGTACTGAATTGCACAATCCACCAAAAGACCGTCAAAGGAAATCACCTTAACATTCGGAATATCCTCTGTTACACGCTTTAACAGATCAATTCTCTCCTCGGTGGTAAACAGTCCCTTTTTACTGCTGTTATGCAGAATCGCAATCACTAGCTCGTCCACGAGATCCGCTGCTCTGTGGATAATATCAAGATGTCCGAGTGTTACCGGGTCAAAGCTTCCCGGATAAATACCTTTTCTCATAACTGCCTCTTTTCAAGAAATATATGTTGGTTGGACCCATAGCATTTTACCCTTTTCACTGCAAAATTAAGTTCATCTGCAAAATCAAAGCCTGTCTCCTTTGCAGCTTCTACAACTATCAGGGTATCTTCGTGAACAAAATCAGCCTTCGCAAGTAAAGAAAGAACCTTCTCCTCCCAGCCCATACGGTACGGCGGATCCATAAAAATCACATCAAACGGCTCATGCCGCATTCCGGTCAGGACAGAAAGCACATCCCCGGCAACTACCTTTGCCTCATTTTCAAAACGGGTTGCCTTTAAGTTTTTTGCAATACATGCAAGCGCCTCCCTGTTCTGCTCTACCAGTACAGCCTCCTTTGCTCCACGGCTTAAGGCTTCGATTCCGATGGCACCG
>CALZBV010000068.1 GCA_945622055.1 uncultured Clostridia bacterium | reverse complement strand
TTTCTGAGATGCTAAGAGAGTTGGACCGGAATACGGTAAAGTACATGGTGGATGATATGCGGGAGAAGATAGAGAAGCAGGAGGCGGAGCTGGTGGAGAAGGATACTGTGATTGCAGAGAGGGATGCCGTGATTGCGGAGAAGGACACTATGATTGCGGAGAAGGACACTATGATTGCGGAGAAGGATGCTGAAATCAAGCGATTGAGAGAGATGCTTCAGGACAAACCAAAGGCTTAGGAAAATATTGATTGGTGTATGGAGAAAGTGAGAATCAAAAAAGTGGTTGACATTCCGAAAAATTTATGATAGACTATCAAACGGATTGTGATTTTGGTCACAGTTTACCGAAGACAGCAGGTACCGGGGAACCGGTGTAAGAGAAACCGCCTGCCGAGGAATCAAGCGAATCTGACTTTGTTTGGCTCTTTGCGTCTTCGCAGAGAGCTTTTTATATTGTTTGTCTCGCTTATTCACGTCTTTGGATTCCGGCGAAAGCCGTTATTCTATAAGGAGGTGTAAAGATGGCAAAGGTTGAAATTAAGGCGCCGATCGTTGATGAAATCAAGGGTTACGTTGAGAAGGCTCAGTCCGTAGTTTTAGTTGACTACCGTGGACTTACCGTTGAGGAAGATACCGCTCTTCGTAAGGCGTTAAGAGAGGCTGGTGTTGTATACAAGGTATACAAGAACACCTACATGAACAGAGCATTTGAAGGAACCGTATATGCTGACCTTGCAAAGCATCTGGAGGGACCGAGCGCAGTAGCTTTCGGTATCGACGATGCAGTTGCTCCGGCAAGAATTATTGCTGAGGTTGCAAAGAAGGCTCCGAAGCTTGAGTTCAAGGGTGGCGTTGTTGAAGGAACTTACTACGACGCTAAGGGTCTTGAGGTAGTTGCTACTATCCCGTCCAGAGATACCCTTATTTCCAGACTTCTGGGCAGCATGCAGTCCCCGGTTACCAATCTGGCAAGAGTTCTCAAGCAGATTGCAGAGAAGAACGGCGAGGCAGCATAATGCGGCTTAAAGCGGCATAACACGGAGGCCGCTCCGGTCCTTGTGACATAGCGGCAGGTTCTGCAGAGGATGCAGAAGAAAAGCTGCGGATCATCCGCAGGAAAAATAACAATTACAAATTTAAATGGAGGTTAATGTAAAATGACTACTCAGGAATTTATCGATGCTATTAAGGGCATGACCGTATTAGAGTTAAACGATTTAGTAAAGGCTTGCGAGGAAGAGTTCGGCGTATCCGCAGCAGCAGGCGTTGTAGTGGCAGCAGCTGGTCCGGCAGCAGCAGCAGAGGAAGAGAAGACCGAGTTCAACGTAGAGCTTACTGAGGCTGGCGCTGAGAAGGTTAAGGTTATCAAGGTTGTTCGTGAGATTACCGGGCTTGGCTTAAAGGAAGCTAAGGATCTTGTTGAGGGCGCTCCGAAGGTTGTTAAGGAAGGCGCTTCCAAGGCAGAGGCTGAGGAAATCAAGAAGAAGCTTGAAGAAGTTGGCGCAAAGGTTACCCTTAAGTAATCTATCCAAACGAATCATGTTAAATCAGACCCCCGGACGAGAAATCGTCTGGGGGTTTCTTACGTGAAGGAAAAGTGAGTCTTCAAAAGAAATAAAATTAACAGCATCCGCAGGAGACAGGATTGCAATAACCGGTCTGCTTTTTATAAAAGCAGGTGATTTACTGTTTTAACTAAAAGAAATTCACTAATTAAAGCACGAATAATAATTTCAGGAAAGAAAAAGCTTAACAAAAAATGGTTTTGTGAATAAATCACATAAATTTCTTTCGAAAAAGATGTTTTTTATGTGAAAAACCTATTGCTAATTTCTTTTTTATCGTGTATAATCGACTTAAATAAAAAACAGGAGGACATAATCATGCCAGTCGATAAGTTTATGACAGAAGAGTACTTGACCGACTTAAATGCATATTGGCGCGCAGCGAACTACCTTGCAGCTACCCAGTTGTATTTATTGGACAATCCGTTGTTAAGAGAGCCTCTTACCATGGATCAGATTAAGAAGAAGATTGTAGGACACTGGGGAACCGTTCCGGGACAGAACTTCATATATGCACACATGAACCGTGCAATCAACAAGTTCAACCTTGATATGATTCTCATTTCCGGACCGGGTCACGGCGGAAACTTCTTCGTTGCAAACTCTTACTTAGAGGGAACCTACAGTGAAGTATATCCGAACATCAGCCAGGATATCGAGGGCTTAAAGAGACTGAACAAGCAGTTCTCCTTCCCGGGCGGTATCTCCAGCCATGTTGCTCCGGAAACTCCGGGTTCCATTAACGAGGGTGGTGAGCTTGGTTACTCCATCGCTCATGCTTTCGGTGCTGTATTTGATAATCCGGATTTAATTGCAACCGTTATCGTAGGTGATGGTGAGGCTGAGACCGGCCCGCTTGCTACCGCTTGGCATTCCAACAAGTTCTTAAATGCTAAGAACGACGGTGCGGTTCTTCCGATTTTACATTTAAATGAGTACAAGATCAGCAATCCGACGGTTTTATCTCACATTTCCCATGATGAGTTAAAGAGCCTGTTCCACGGTTATGGCTGGAAGCCGTACTTCGTTGAAGGCAGCGACCCGATGACCATGCACAAGTTAATGGCTGAGGCTGTTGATAAGTGTATCAAGGAAATCAAGGCAATCCAGAAGGATGCAAGAGAGAACGGCAAGACCGAGAGACCGTTCTGGCCGATGATCGTTCTTCGTTCCCCGAAGGGCTGGACCGGTCCGAAGGTTGTAGACGGACTTCCGGTAGAGGGTTCCTTCCGTGCACATCAGGTGCCGATTACCATGGAGAAGCCGGAGCATCTCGATATGCTCAAGGATTGGCTTCTTAGCTATCATCCGGAGGAGCTGTTTGATGAGGACGGCCGTCTTGTAGAGAGACTCCGTTACATTGCTCCGAAGGGCGATCACAGAATCAGTGCTAACCCGCATGCAAACGGTGGTAAGCTTCTTCGTGACCTGCGTCTCCCGGATTTCCGTGATTATGCAGTTGAGGTTACCAAGCCGGGCGCTGTTGAAAAGCAGGATATGATTGAGCTTGGTGGATTCGTTCGCGATATCTTCAAGCTGAACAAGGAAGCTAAGAACTTCCGTATCTTTGGACCGGACGAGACGATGTCTAACCGTCTCTATAAGGTATTTGAGGAGACCAAGCGTGACTGGAACGGCGATTACCATGAGAAGGATGAGGACCTCGCTGTTGACGGAAGAATCATGGACTCCTACCTGAGTGAGCATATGTGCGAAGGCTGGTTAGAGGGTTACCTGTTAACCGGACGTCACGGCTTCTTTGCTTCCTACGAAGCATTCATCCGTGTTGTAGATTCCATGTGCGCTCAGCATGCGAAGTGGTTAAAGGTTTGTAACCAGCTTTCCTGGAGAGAGGAGATTGCTTCCCTCAACTTAATTCTTACCTCAAATGTATGGCAGCAGGATCACAACGGTTTCACCCATCAGGATCCGGGCTTCCTTGATCACATTGCGAATAAGAAGGCAGACGTTGTACGTATGTACCTTCCGCCGGATGCTAACTGCTTACTTTCCTGCTTCAATCATTGTATCAGCAGTAAGAACTATGTAAATGTTATCGTTGCATCCAAGCATCCGAGCCATCAGTGGCTGACTATGGACCAGGCTGTTAAGCATTGTACCCAGGGTATCGGTATCTGGGATTGGGCAAGTAACGATCAGGGCGAGGAGCCGGATGTAGTTCTTGCATGCTGTGGTGATACTCCGACGAAGGAAGCACTTGCCGCTGTTACCATTCTTCGTGACAATATGCCGGAAATCAAGATTCGTTTCATCAACGTAGTTGACCTGATGAAGCTTGAGGAGCACACGAAGCATCCGCATGGCCTGACCAACGTAGATTACGATGCATTATTTACCAAGGATAAGCCGATTATCTTCGCATTCCACGGATATCCGAAGCTTGTGCATGAGCTTACCTACAACCGTACGAACCGTAACTTAAGTGTTCACGGTTACCAGGAGGAGGGTACCATCACAACTCCGTTCGATATGAGAGTTCAGAACGAGATTGACAGATACCACCTTGTAATGGATGTACTCAATCATCTTCCGCAGCTTGGAAATCGCGGTGCATATCTTCTCCAGAAGATGCGTGATACTCTTGTTGCACACGATCAGTACATCTCCACCTACGGTATGGATCTGCCGGAGGTTCGTGAGTGGAAGTGGCATACTCCGGAAGACAAGTAATTTGTTTTCCAAACTAAATTGACATAGATGCAGGGGCATGAAAACGGTTCTCCGTTCTCATGCCCCTTTTGGTTGCATGCTCCTTTTGTTGTATGGAAATGTGCATCGTATTGTGCATCGTATTTGGCGAAAACGATTCGTAAGGATGCGTACGCGCACGATTGGAAATGAGAAGCTTCAGCTTCCGAAAAATTTCAAAATTTTATTTACAAAATTTGAAAATTGTGCTATAATTAACTCAGTTATCGGAAATTTATTTGGAAGGAGTTTGTTATGGACAAAAAAGCAATGTATAAGCTGAGCTACGGTCTTTTTGTGCTTACTGCCAAAGAAGGTGGGAAGGACAACGGCTGTATCATCAATACGGCGATCCAGGCTGCGTCAACGCCGAACCAGATGAGTATCTGTGTGAATAAGGCGAATTATACGCATGATATGATTATGAGAACGGGGGAATTTACAGTTTCTGTTATCAGTCAGAAGGCCACCTTTGAGCTGTTTAAGCGTTTTGGTTTTCAGTCGGGAAGAGAAGCGGATAAATTTGCCGGATTTACGGCTTTTGGAAGAGGGCAAAACGGCATCTGTTATGTGACAGAAGGAACAAATGCTTATATTTCCGTAAAAGTGGATAAAACAGAGGATCTGGGCTCACATACCATGTTTATTGGTGAGATTACGGACATGGAGGTGTTAGGAGAGGAAGCCTCTGCTACCTACGATTATTATATGAAAAATATCAAGCCGAAGCCACAGGAGGTAGGGAAAACAGAGGATGGACAGACAATCTGGAGATGTACGATCTGTGGCTATGAATATGTCGGGGAAGAACTCCCGGAGGATTTTATCTGCCCACTTTGCAAACATCCGGCATCGGATTTTGAAAAAGTAATAAAGAAAACGGAGGAAAAAACTATGGCAAACAAGTACGCAGGAACAAAAACGGAAAAGAATCTGTGGGAGGCATTTGCAGGAGAATCCCAGGCAAGAAATAAGTACACTTATTTTGCTTCCGTGGCAAAGAAAGCAGGGTATGAGCAGATTGCTGCGTTGTTCTTACAGACGGCAGAGAATGAGAAGGAGCATGCAAAGCTTTGGTTTAAGGCACTTGGAGAGCTTGGCGATACCGCAGCGAATCTCCTTCATGCTGCAGAGGGTGAGAATGCTGAATGGACCGATATGTATGAGAGAATGGCGAAGGATGCCGAGGAAGAGGGCTTCCCGGAGCTGGCTGCACAGTTCAGAGGCGTTGGTGCCATTGAGAAGATGCATGAGGAAAGATACCGCGCCCTTCTTCACAATGTTGAAGCAATGGAGGTATTCAAAAAGAGCGGTGTTACCATGTGGGAATGCCGCAACTGTGGACATGTTGTTGTAGGCGTGGAAGCTCCGGAGGTATGTCCGGTATGCAATCATCCGCAGGCGTTCTTTGAAGTACGTAAGGAAAACTACTAGTCGGAGGGTCTTTGTCATGAGATTTTTTGTTTGTGAGCATTGTGGAAATATTGTGGAAATGGTTAAGGATGCAGGTGTTCCGGTAATGTGCTGTGGACAAAAAATGACAGAGCTTGTACCGGGTACCTCAGACGGTGCTTTTGAGAAGCATGTGCCGGTATATCATACAGAGGGAAATAAAGTAACTGTGACCATAGGTGCTGTGGAGCATCCGATGCTGGAAGCTCATTTCATTGAATGGGTTGCAGTTGAAACGGTTCGTGGCGTGCAGAGAAGAGTGCTTAAGCCGGAGGAAAAACCGGTTGCTGAATTTGTTTTGGCAGAGGGTGATTCGGTGGTAGCTGTGTATGCTTATTGTAATCTTCACGGGCTTTGGAAGGCAGAGTAGTCTGACCGTATCTTTTATCAAAAATATACCGCTATGCAGTTTGTGAAAGCTACATAGCGGTTTTTTACTTTAACAGAATTTCGCAATCAAGCTGTCATTTCTTCGCGGCCTCTTCTTTGATGCTCTTTTCGTTGGCTTCCAGGTCGTAATCCGTATTTGCGGTGCTTTTCGTGGAAGCACCGTGGCCTTCGTAGGAGACCTGTCCTTTGGCAGAAGAAGGCGAAACCTCTGAAGGCTTTTGAAGACGGTCGCCATTTGCATAAGCTTTTATAGAATCCTCCGGGTAAATCTGGCAGACTGCCGCAATGGAATCCGGAATTGTAAGGGCAGCGGCAGGGAGAAATTCAATGCGTTTGATCTGGTGAAGGAACGGCGTCGTGTCACGGGCGAGCTTTTCGAATACGGACTTTACGTCATCCTGCGGACAATCGGCGACGCAGTAATATGCCGGTTCATTTTCGGAATCCAGCTTTATCATCAGATATACTTCCCTGACGGCAGACATGCTTTTTACATCGGAAAGAATCTCTTCGCGAATCAGACGAAGCTCGTCAGTCTCTGTCGGAACAACGATACGAATCTGCTGGTCCTTATCAAGCTTTGTTTCGGAAAGAATTTTGTTCTTGTCTGCATTCATTCCGAATTCATCCTGATAACCCTTGGTTGCGATGATACGGGTAATGAAGTCATTCGGAAGGACGAGCGTACCCGGACCGTATGCATTGATAATAGCACCGCTTAAGTTACGGCAGACAGAAACAACATTTGGGAATCGCATTACCGTAAAACGCGGTTGTCTGACATCATGGAAAATTTCCTGCCAAAGCTGAAGCGAAGCCCAGTCGGTAAAAATCGGAAGCATGGTTGTATTGACATCCTTGGAATCATTTAGGGTCGGGAACTCGAGATCTGTGTCGGCATTTATGGTAATGTTGCCGGATTCATCTGCAGCCGGACTGCCGGAAACATAAGTAACTGCCAGATAGTGCGAGTGGCAGAGGGAATATACCAAAGCAGACATATACTGCGGATCCTGAGAGCAGGTAGCAAACTCCATTAAAAGTCCGATGAGCTGTCCGTTCTCTATACCGCGGGAAAGGTCAACGGCCTGCTGCGGACGAAGACTGGTAACTACGGTATATTTCGGAACCTCTTCTTCAGAGGTGACAGACGCCAGATGAAGGGCGATGGCCTGATTTGCAGCTTCGTTTACCGCACTGTCGGAAGCAATCTCTCCGTCTTCGTCCAGCAGGGAAATTCCCACGACCCTGGAAGTGAGAACACGCTGCTCCGGGTCGACGAGATATACATCATCTCCGGTTTTGATCTGTCCGTGGATCGTACCGGTAACCAGAATGCCATTTTTATTTGGAAACAGAAAACAATCCGTTACCAAAAGCGCGAAACGGCGTCCGTCATTTGCACAATTTCCTGAATTCATATGTTTCCTCCTATTATATAGTTGCCTTCCCATGGGCACAGAAAAGAAAAAGTGTAAATCCGTTTGGATCTACACCTTAGATTCCGTGTAAAAACGGGAAAATCCGGGCTCAGTCAACCGAAGTCTTCGGCCCCGGAGCTGTCAGTTGTAACTGAGGAAAAATTTTCGTAAATCATTGACAACTTGACAAAAATGTGGTAATATGAAAAATGCACTATTGTGGTGCAATGTGCCTTCACCATTTATTATAGCACATTCAAAGTCAAAAGAAAAGAGTTTTTAAGAGATTTTCTTAAAATTATAATAACGAACCACAAGATATGGCTTTTTTTGCGTGAAAAAGCTTCTATATTGTGGCTTTCGTGCGTTTTATTTTGACTGCTACTACAGTTGCACAAATTCATTCAAGGGGTGAAAACGTCCATGGTAAAAAACAGAATTAAGCCGATGCAGGTAGGCAAGGGTGTCCGAATGAGTTTTTCCAAGCAGAAGGAAGTATTGGAGATGCCGAATCTCATTGAGGTTCAGAAGGACTCGTATCGGTGGTTTTTAGAGGAAGGACTTGACGAGGTATTTGCTGATATTTCGCCGATTACGGACTATAATAACCATCTGAGTCTTGAATTCGTCAGCTTCCAGCTTTGCGAGGAGGATAAAAAGTATACCATTGAAGAGTGCAAGGAACGCGACGCAACCTATGCTGCTCCGCTGAAGGTAAGAGTCAGACTTCACAACAAAGAGACTGACGATATCAAGGAACATGACATTTTTATGGGTGATCTTCCGCTGATGACCGCCACCGGTACCTTTGTAATCAACGGCGCTGAACGTGTTATTGTAAGCCAGTTGGTTCGTTCCCCTGGAATTTATTATGCGATCAGTCACGATAAGATTGGTAAAAAGCTGTATTCCTGTACGGTAATTCCGAACCGTGGTGCATGGCTGGAATATGAGACCGACTCGAACGATGTCTTTTACGTTCGTGTCGACCGTAACCGTAAGGTGCCGATTACTGTTTTGATTCGTGCCCTTGGTATTGGTACGAACCAGCAGATTATCGACCTCTTTGGCGAAGAGCCGAAGATTTTAGAGAGCTTTACCAAGGACCCGTCTGAGAATTATCAGGATGGTCTTTTGGAGCTGTATAAGAAGCTTCGTCCGGGCGAGCCGCTTTCCGTAGAGAGTGCAGAACCGCTTATTAACGGTATGTTCTTCGATTCCAGACGCTATGACCTTGCAAAGGTTGGCCGTTATAAGTTTAATAAGAAGCTTCACTTAAAGAACCGCGTCGTAGGCTGGGTTTTGGCTGAGGATGTGATCGATGTTACTACCGGTGAAGTGATTGCTGAAAAGGGTGCTGTGATCACTGAGGAGATTGCAATAAAGATACAGAATGCTGCAGTTCCGAGCATTCTTGTTCAGACCGAAGAAAGAAACGTTAAGGTTCTCTCTAACCTTATGGTTGATATCAACGAGTATGTTGACTGCGATAAGGCTGAGCTTGGAATCAAGGAAAACGTTTATTATCCGGTATTAAAGGAGCTCCTTGATAACTTTGACGGAGATGAGCTGATCGAAGAGATTAAGCGCAACATGTCCGAGCTTATTCCAAAGCATATTACGAAGGAAGATATTCTTGCTTCCATTAATTATAACATTCACTTAGAGTACGGCATCGGCAATTCCGACGATATCGACCATCTCGGAAACCGTCGTATCCGTGCAGTCGGCGAGCTGCTTCAGAACCAGTACCGTATCGGTCTTTCCCGTATGGAGCGTGTGGTTCGTGAGCGTATGTCCACACAGGATATGGACAGCGTAAGCCCGCAGACTTTAATCAACATCAAGCCGGTTACTGCTGCAGTGAAGGAGTTCTTCGGAAGCTCCCAGCTGTCCCAGTTTATGGACCAGAACAACCCGTTAGGTGAGCTGACACATAAGCGTCGTCTCTCTGCACTTGGACCGGGTGGTCTTTCCAGAGACCGTGCAGGCTTCGAGGTTCGAGACGTACACTATTCCCATTACGGCAGAATGTGTCCGATTGAGACCCCGGAAGGTCCGAACATCGGTCTTATTAACTCCCTCGCATCCTATGCCCGTATCAATGAGTATGGATTTGTTGAGGCTCCGTATCGTAAGCTTGATAAGTCAGATCCGAAGAATCCGCGTGTTACGGATGAGGTTGTATATCTGACCGCAGATGAAGAAGATAAGTATGTTGTTGCACAGGCAATTGAGCCGCTGGATGAGAACGGCTACTTTGTAAACAACAATGTTTCCGGTCGTTTCAGAGAAGAAACCTCCCTCTTTGAAAAGAAGAAGGTTGACCTCATGGACGTATCGCCGAAGATGGTATTCTCTGTTGCTACGGCGATGATTCCGTTCCTTGAAAACGATGACGCAAACCGTGCACTCATGGGTTCCAACATGCAGCGTCAGGCCGTTCCGCTTATGTTAACGGAAGCTCCTGTTGTTGGTACCGGCATGGAAATGAAGACCGCTGTTGACTCCGGTGTCTGTGTTGTTGCACTGCACGACGGTGTGGTAGAGCGTGCTTCCGCAACGGAAATCGTGGTTCGTTGTGAAGACGGAACCAAGGATACTTACCGTGTTGCCAAGTTTTCAAGAAGTAACCAGGGTACCTGTATCAACCAGAGAACCATTGTGGTTAAGGGCGAGAAGGTTAAGGCCGGTCAGGTAATCGCAGACGGTCCGTCCACGTACCAGGGTGAGCTTGCACTTGGTAAGAACCCGTTAATCGGATTCATGACCTGGGAAGGTTACAACTACGAGGACGCAGTACT
>CALZBV010000067.1 GCA_945622055.1 uncultured Clostridia bacterium | reverse complement strand
CGTACCGCAAGTGTCTCGCGTGCCTTCTTTGCATCCGTAAGTAGTGTGGAAAGCTCCTTTAGAATCGACGTCTGAACCGAAACCTCCGCTTCCGGACAAGCCTGGCGAATCGAATTGATTGAATTTGCAAGCTCGGTTGCGTACTGGATAACTGCCGGGATATACTGCTTTGCAGCCATATCAAGCATCGTTCTTGCTTCAATATTTATCGCCTTGGAGTAAATCTCATACTGAATTTCCGCGCGGGAATGAAGCTCTGCGGCAGAAAATACCTTATGCTTCTCGAACATCCGGATTACCCGTTCCTCGGTAAGCGCCGGAATCGCCTCAACCATGGAAGGGATATTCGGAAGACCCCTGCGCTCTGCCTCCTTCACCCATTCCTCCGAATAACCGTTTCCGGAGAAAATGATGCGGTCATGCTCTCTTACGGTCTTTGCAATCAAATCACGAACTGCCTTTTCAAAATCCTCTGCTTTTTCAAGCTCATCCGCAAACTCACAGAGTACATCGGAGACAATCGTATTTAAAATGGCATTCACACCTGCAATAGACATCGAAGAACCAACGGTACGGAACTCAAACTTGTTTCCGGTAAAAGCAAACGGCGAGGTGCGGTTACGGTCGGTTGCGTCCTTCCTGAATGCCGGAAGGGTATGAACACCGGTATCAATTCTTCCACCCTGCTTGGATTCCGTTGCAACTCCGTTTTCCTTAATCTGCGCCAGAATATCCTCCAGCTGTTCTCCCAGGAACACGGAAATAATTGCAGGCGGTGCCTCATTGCCCCCAAGTCTCTGGTCATTACCCGGACAGGAAGCCGAAGCACGAAGCAGTGCGGCATTATCATCAACAGCCTTTAGGATGGCCGCCAGAAACAGTAAAAACTGTGTATTTTCATGTGGCTTCTTACTCGGACTCAACAGATTCTTTCCCGTGTCTGTCACAAGCGACCAGTTATTGTGCTTACCGGAGCCATTCACACCCGCAAACGGTTTCTCATGAAGCAGGCACTCCATTCCATGACGGTTTGCAATCTTCTTCATACACTCCATAATCAGCTGGTTATGGTCCGTTGCAATATTGGCGCTCGCATAAATCGGTGCCAGCTCATGCTGTGCCGGAGCAGCCTCATTGTGCTGTGTCTTTGCAGTGATGCCAAGCTTCCAAAGCTCAACATTCAGCTCCTTCATGAAAGAGGCAACCTTTTCCTTAATCGTACCGAAATAATGGTCATCCATTTCCTGCCCCTTTGGAGGCATCGCGCCAAACAGCGTTCTTCCGGTAAAAATCAAATCCTTACGCTTTAAAAACTTCGCACGGTCTACCAGAAAATACTCCTGTTCCGGTCCGACGGAACAGGTAATGCTCTTTACATCCGTCATTCCAAACAGCTTCAAAATACGAAGCACCTGAGTATTTAAAACCTCTAACGAACGAAGCAACGGTGTCTTCTTATCCAGTGCTTCGCCGGTATAGGAACAAAACGCAGTCGGTATGCACAAGGTCACGCCTGCCGCATCCTCACGGACAAACGCAGGAGAGGTACAGTCCCATGCAGTATAGCCTCTTGCCTCAAACGTTGCTCGAAGTCCGCCGGACGGGAAGCTTGAGGCATCCGGCTCACCCTTAATCAGCTCCTTACCGGAAAACTCCATGATAACCTTTCCGCCCGCAGCCGGGGAAATAAATGCGTCATGCTTTTCTGCGGTAATACCGGTTAACGGCTGAAACCAGTGGGAATAGTGCGTTGCCCCCTTCTCAATTGCCCAGTCCTTCATTGCATTTGCAACTACCTCAGCCACCTGGGCATCTAACTCCTCGCCATTTTCAATTGTCTTCTTTAATGCAGCAAAGGTCTTTTTAGGCAAACGCTCTGCCATGACCGTTTCATTAAACACGTCAATTCCGAAAATTTCTGTTACCTTGTCCGACATACCGGTTTTCTCCTCGATTATTTATTCTTCAGCATAACATCAAGCTGATTGAACGGAATGCTGATACCGTTCGCATCAAATACTTCCTTAATCTTCTCACACGCCTCCCACTTTGCAGTCCAGTAGTCCTCGGACTTTACCCAGAAACGAAGTCCGAGATCAATGGAGCTGGAAGCATACTGGTTAACGTATACCTGAACCGGATGCTCCTCATCCTCAAACGAATACTCCAGATTGGAAGCAAGCTCAAATAAAAGACGCTTTACAAGCTGAATGTCACTTTCATAAGCAACCGAAGCAATTAAATCCACACGTCTGGTCGCTTCCTGACTCACATTCGTAATGCAGCCGTTTGCAAGTGCGCCGTTCGGGATCACAACAGCCCGATTGTCTACCGTTAACAGCTTCGTATAGAAAATATCTATTCCTACGACCGTTCCCTCCTGACCATTCGCAACGATATAGTCTCCCACACGGAACGGCTTCAGAACAAGAATCAATACCCCGCCGGCAAAGTTTGAAAGGCTTCCCTGTAATGCAAGACCAACGGTTAATCCAACCGAGCCAAGCACGGTAATCAAAGAAGTGGTCTCGATTCCTACCGTTCCGGTAATGCAGACAAGTAAAACTGCATAAAGCAGAATTTTAATTACAGACATCAAAAAGCTGATTACACTTGCCTCAAGCTTTGCACGCTCCATTGCTTTTTTGGAAAGCTTCAATCCGATCTGAATCAGTTTCTTTCCAACAAACCAGATAATTAATGCCAAAATCACCATTTTGCAGAACTCAAATACTCTTGGCAGTGCTGCCGATAAAAAAACTTCCATTGTATCCATAGTTGCTCCTTTCTCCTTCAGGACAAACCCTTAAGCTCCTGACTCTTTTAGTTTGCCTTCTTTACACCCTTCTTAGTAGTTTTTTCTTTTACTTCTTTTGTCTCCGCTTTTGCAGACGTCTTCGTTTTACCGCTTTTTTCTGCAGAGGTTTTCTTTTCCGGTTTTTCCTTTGCCTTCGCGGTCGTTTTCTTCGTATCCGTCTTTTTCGCGGTCGTTTTTATTGCCGGAGCCTTTTTCACCGGCTTTTCCTCACAGGAGAACACCAGAACCGAAAGTCCCGGAATCGTAATTCTGATGGAGTTGTCACGATTGTTCCAGTTCTTCTGCTCTGAACGCTTCACATGCGGATTTCCTTTACCTGTTCCACCGAATTCAACCGCATTCGAATTAAAGATTTCCTTGAAATTACCGTTAAACGGAACGCCAACCACATAATTCTCCTGCACCGTCGGGGTAAAGTTGCATACAACCAACAGCTGCTCCTTTGAATTTTTAGACCGACGCAGGAAAGTAACAATGCTGTTGTTTGCATCCATACAGTCAATCCACTCGAAGCCTTCCGGAAGGTAGTCCCCTTCGTACATTGCAGGATGTGAACCGTAGAACTTGTTCAGCGCCTGATAGTAGTTCTGCATCTTCTTGTGGGAATCATATCTTTCAACCAGCTCCCACTCAAGACTCTTCGCTTCATTCCACTCAGAAAACTGTCCGAAATCCTGTCCCATGAACAAAAGCTTCTTGCCCGGATGTGCCATCATATAGCCATAAGCAGCACGAAGGTTTGCAAACTTTTCTTCATACATTCCCGGCATCTTATTTACCATGGACGCCTTGCCATGAACTACCTCATCATGGGAAAGTACCAGCATAAACCGCTCACTGTGTGCATACATGATGCTGAAGGTAAGCGCTCCCTGGTTCCACTTACGGAACAACGGATCCGTCTTCATGTAACCGGTAAAATCGTTCATCCAGCCCATGTCCCACTTGTAATCAAAGCCAAGTCCGCCCTCCTCGACCTTACCGGTAACCATCGGCCATGCGGTAGATTCCTCGGCAATCATAAGAACGCCCGGATTTCTCTTTTTCATCATGGAATTCAAATGACGGAACAGCTCAATCGCTTCCAGATTCTCTCTGCCGCCGTATTTGTTGGCAACCCAGCCACCATCCTGCTTTCCGTAATCCAGATAAAGCATGGAAGCCACTGCATCAATACGGATACCGTCTACATGGAACTGCTCTACCCAGTACATCGCATTCGCAATCAGGAAGTTGGAAACCTGCGGTCTTCCGTAGTTGAAAATCAGGGTGCCCCAGTGTGGGTGGCTTCCCTGACGCGGGTCCCTGTGCTCGAACAGACACGTACCGTCAAAAGAAGCAAGTCCGAACGCATCTCTCGGGAAATGTGCCGGAACCCAGTCAATGATTACGCCAATTCCCTTTTCATGCATATAGTTTACAAAATACTTGAAATCCTCCGGAGTTCCGTACCGGGATGTAGGTGCATAATATCCGGTTACCTGATATCCCCAGGAGCCGTCAAACGGATGCTCCATTACCGGAAGCAGCTCAATGTGCGTATATCCCATTTTCTGAACATAATCCGCAACCATAACGGCCAGCTCACGGTAATTATAAAAGCTTCCGTCCTCTTCCGCCGGCTTTTTAAACGAACCAAGATGCAGCTCATAAACAGACATCGGCTTCTCACCTGAGTCCGTAACGGCACGCTCTTTTGTCCAGGCCTCATCCTTCCAGTTAAAATCAGAGCTGTCAAATACAATCGATGCCGTATCCGGACGCTTTTGTGCGGAAAAGGCGAACGGGTCTGCCTTTAACATACTGAGACCGCCCTTAACCTTAATCTCGTACTTATATAACGTTCCATTCGTAAGTCCCGGTACAAACAGCTCAAAAATGCCGTATTTATCATGCTTATGCATTGGAAGACGTCTGCCGTCCCAGAAATTGAAATCTCCGACCACACTGACGCGCGCGGCATTCGGTGCCCAGACGGCAAACCGTACACCCAAAACACCGTCAATCGTCATCGGGTGGGCTCCCAGAAGCTTGTACACCTCGTAGTGAATTCCCTTGGAAAACAGCTCCATTTCCTCATCCTTAAGCGTAAGCGGGAAACGGTAGGCATCCTCAGCCACAAGCTCACTTTCCTCAAACACAACCCGGTACCGGTAAGCACCAAGGTTCTTCACCGGAAGCAGCACAGCAAAAAAACCTGCCTCATCCACCTGCTCCATTGCGTATTCCTTCCTGCCGCTTACAACAAATACCTGCTTTGCATCCGGAAAAAAAGCCTGTACGAGCGTCTTATCGCCTGCCTGCTTTGCGCCAAGAAAATCACATGGTTTGTCCTCATCCGCACACACGATGCCCTCGATTCTTCCCCAGTGCATCATGCGATATAATTCGTTATCCATACGTACCTCCTTCATTCGTTTTATTCATTATACCAGTGATCCACACCGGATTCTTCCTCTGTTTCCTCTACCTTCGGCATATATTTTTTCATTACCTTTTCCATAGGAAAAGAAATCAAAAGCATGTAAAGTGCCGGCAATATCAACAGCAGTGGAACCGCAACCGTGGTAACAACGCAGTAATACCCCAACACTACCGTTGCCAAAAGACACGCAAGCATAATCAGTGTCGTAAGAAAGTGCCGGACTGAAAGCAGAAATGCCCACCGAAACAGCTGTCCGGTCTTCACGGTAAAGCGGGACAGCAGAGGAAAAATGTACAGAGCAGTCAGTACAACAAAGATACAGATAGCAATAAACACCCCGGTCAGCATGCTCGTATACTTTGTTCCCTCCTCCATCTGGGATACCCACAGGAAATCCACATACATTATCGTTCCAATCAGCTCATAAATAATGCTGATTACCACACCCTGTCTGAAATTCAGCTTAAAGGAATGCCAGAATTCCTTCAGCAAATAGCTTCTCTCCCTGCGGATTACCTTTACCGTCGCATAATACATTGCCGTACAAGTGGGAACGAACGTAACAAAAAAAAGGAGTCCGAGGATGCCGAGTACCAACGGTGGAAGTACCTTGTTCAGAAGAAAAAAAACAGCGCTGGGAATACCAAGTACAAATACAAACCAGATAATGCCGAGCACCATCAGGTCAAATACCTTGCTCAGAAAAATGAATATTTTATTTTCGGAACTAAAAAACTTCTCCATTTTACCCTCTTTCCGCCTTATCCGCCATCGGACTTCGTTACGAAGCTCCTGTAAGGCATGCTATTTTTCACAAGCTTTCATCTATTGTAACACACTTTATTGAAACTGTGAAGCATAAAGTTGATAATAGAAGCCCTGTTTCTTCATCAATTCCTCGTGCGTTCCGCTTTCTTCAATTTTTCCGTTATTCACAACTAAAATCCTGTCTGCATTTTGAATCGTAGAAAGACGGTGTGCTATCACAAAGCTGGTTTTTCCTTCCATCAGCTTCTGCATTGCCGTACGAATCCGAAGCTCCGTTCTCGTATCCACATTCGAGGTTGCCTCATCCAGAATCAGCATACGTGCATCAGAAAGCATTGCCCTTGCAATGGTAAGCAGCTGCTTCTGCCCCTTGGATAAATTCACACCATCCTCCGTGATTACGGTATCGTACCCCATCGGAAGACGCTTTACAAAACCATGGATTCCCGCTGCCTTTGCCGCCTCAATCACTTCTTCCCTGGTCGCGTTTTCTTTTCCGTAGGCAATATTTTCATGTACCGTACCCTCAAACACCCAGGTTTCCTGTAACACCATGGCATAAGAGGCACGCAGACTCTTTCTCGTAACCTCTCTGTTTTCCTTTCCGTCTACAAGAATCTTTCCGGAAACCGGGTCATAAAAACGCATCAGCAGGTTAATCACCGTTGTTTTTCCGGCACCGGTCGGTCCTACAATTGCTACCAGCTCGCCCGGCTCCGCCTTCATCGACCAGTCCTTTAATATCGGCTTGTTTTCCACATAGGAAAATTCAACATGCTCCATTTCAACCTTACCGGCAACATCGGTAAGCTCCACTGCCCCGTAAACATCCTCTGCCTCCGCAGGCTCCTCGATAACGCGGAATACACGCTCCGATGCAGAAAGCGCCGACTGAATCTCACTTACAATGTTAGCCAGCTCATTGATTGGTCCGGAAAACTTACGGGAATACAATACAAACGAAGAAATTGCTCCGAGCGAAAGTGCCATTTTCTGAAAGAACGCATATTCCGGTGCAAGGGATATTCTCCCGAACAGGTATAAAATCGAACCCGCAACCGTTACCACCGTCAGAGAACAGTTATTGATAAAATTGACCGTCGGACCAATCAGACTGCCGTAATATTCAGCGTTATAATACGCCTGCACTGCTTCTTCGTTTTTCCCGTCAAAGCGTTCCGTCATTTTTCCCTCACGGGCATACGCCTGAATCGTCTTTTGTCCGGTAATCAGCTCTTCTACCATTCCGTTCAGCTCACCGGCTTTTGCGGAACGCTTCCGAAACATCGGGCGTGTCTTTCCGGCCATATAACGGGTATAGAAAACAGAAACCGGAATCATCAGTAAAACTACCAGGGTCAGCCATGGCGAAATGTAAAACATCATCCCAAAGGAACCGACAACCGTAACAAATCCGGCAATCACCTGAACAAAATCATTGGTAACGGAGGCTTGAATCACATCCACATCATACGAAACACGGCTGATAATATCGCCGGCCTGATTTCGGTCAAAATAACCGACCGGCAACGATAACAACCGGTCAAATACCTCCTGGCGCATTCTTCCGGCCAGATTCTGCGCCGTATGCAGCATAATCAGTGACAATACATAGGATAGTACGGACGAAAGCACATAAAACACAATCATCCACGCTGCATAATACCAAATCCTTGCAAAATCCACTGCACCCTTTCCTGCTGCAATTACATCCACTGCCTTTCCCGAAAGCATCGGTCCGACCAGCGCAAGCAGATTTCCTGCGATTGACAGCAATACCGCGAACAACAGACGGTATTTGTATTTTTCCATATAAGATAAAAGTCTCTTCATATTCCGTCCTTTCGCTTATTCTACATCGCCCATCTGAAGGGTCGTCAGCTCACGATAAACCTCGCAGCTTTCCAAAAGCTCCTCATGTGTTCCGTAACCGATACATTCTCCTCCGTCCAGCACAAGAATATGTGTCATCTGCATTACGGACGAAGCCCGCTGTGCAACGAGAATGGTCGTAGTCTTCTGATAATGCTCCCGGATATTTTTCCGGATTGCCGCATCGGTACGGTAATCCAGTGCCGAGGACGCATCATCCAGAATTAAAATCTCCGGTGTGCCGGCAAGCGCTCTTGTCACAAGAAGTCGCTGACGCTGACCACCGCTTAAATCCGCTCCCTTGATTGCAGCCACATGGCCAAAGCCATTCTCCTTCGCCAGAATAAAGTCCTTTGCAAGTGCATATTCTGAAGCCTGAACTACTTCCTCCTCCGACATCTCGCGTCCAAAGGAAATGTTTTCCGAAAGGGAATCTGCAAATACCACATCATTCTGGAAAACAACACCAAAGCGGCAGCGAAGCTCGGTTAGCGGAATCGTCCTGATATCCACACCATCAATAAAAATCTGCCCTTCGGTAACATCATAAAACCGCATCAAAAGATTGAGAATCGTTGTCTTACCGCTCCCTGTAGCACCGATGATACCAAGGCTCTCCCCTGCGTAAATCTGAAAGGAAATGTTCTGAATACAATATTTCTCTGCTTCTCCGGCTTTTGCATGGTAGCCGAAGGATACATTCCGGAACTCAATGTGCGGAACCTTTCCCACGCTCCGCTCCTCCTCTATTTTCTCAACAAGCAGCTCATTTGGTGCGTCCAGAACCTCTCCGATTCTTGCTGCCGAAGCAGTTGCCTTGGAAATTACCATAAAAATACGGTTGATCATCATCACTGCATTCAGAATCATCGTAAAATACGACAAAAAAGCAACAATCTTTCCAGGCTCACTTGCCCCCGCATTGACACGGTATGCGCCAACGACAACCACCAGCGTCAGCCCGATATTAAGAATCAGGCTCATGACCGGTCCGGACAACGACATCACATGTCCCGCCGACAACTCCCTGGATACCATCTCACGGTTCGCCGCTGCAAACCGTTCCTTTTCATGCTCCGTCTTTGAGAGAGCCTTAATGACACGAATTCCGGATATATTTTCCCGCATAATGCGTACCATGGAATCCATTGCAGACTGCACTCTTTTGTAAAGCGGAATTCCTTTCCTGGAAATGTAAAAAATTAATACAGACAAAACCGGTAGCAAAATCACAAGTACAAGCGTCAGTACCGGTTCAAGCGTTGCTGTAATCAGAATACCGCCGCAGAGAATCATCGGTGCACGTACACCGAGACGCTGAATCATTCCGATGACCTGATGAATATTGTAGGTATCGGAGGTCATTCTGGAAACCAGCGACGGAATATGGAAATGGTCCGTCTGACTTCCGGAAAGTCCCATTGTCTTTACAAACAAATCATGGCGAATCGTCCGTGTTACATCTCGTGCTACCAGAGAAGCCATACGGTTTGCAATAATGTTAAGCGTTCGCGCTGCAATCGCCAGAAAAAACATAAAGGCTCCCCAATAAAGAACCGGTACGATTCTTTCTCCGGGAACCACATTGTCCAGGATATAAGCCAGGACCCACGGAAGTCCAAGATCCGCAAAGGTCCCAAGTATTTTAATTGCAAGCCCGCCTAACATCCGCCAGGCGTATGGCTTGCAATAACGGGCAATCAATTTCATAATTTAACTCCATTTTCGTTCGGAACTCTGTCCGTACAATCATTCTCCACGGAACACAATCGTTCCCTTTTCATCATCCATACTCTCAACAATTGCAAGAGATTCCAGCTGAATTCCCATCTGACGAATCCGCTCGCCTCCATCCTGAAACCCTTTTTCAATTACAATTCCGATTCCCTCTACCGTAGCACCGGCACTGTTTAAAATATCCAAAAGACCGAGCAGGGCACAACCGTTTGCAAGGAAGTCATCAATAATGAGCACGTGATCCTCCTCCGACAAAAACCGCTTCGACACGATAACATCATATACCTTCTTATGGGTGAAGGATTCGATTTTGGTCGAATAAACCTCTCCATCAATGTTAATACTCTGAGTCTTCTTGGCAAATACAACCGGAACGTTAAAATACTGCGCTACAATACATGCAATACCAATGCCGGAGGCTTCAATTGTCAAAATCTTCGTGATGTTCTTTCCTTCAAATCTTCTCTTGAATTCCTTGCCGATTTCATTCATCAGTCCGATATCCATCTGATGATTCAAAAAGCTGTCCACCTTCAATACATTTCCCTTTTTGATAGTGCCGTCCCTGCGAATTCTCTCCTTCAGTAAATCCATAGCTTCCTCCACGCATCAGTATTGTTTCTTTTTTTTCTTTTTCTTCTTTTTTGCCTTTGGACAGCCCAGCCGGTTTCCCCATAAAAAGCACGCCCAGTACAGCAGATTGGCAAAAAAGTATAACACCGGAAGGATAAAGTACAGATACATATCCGTCCTTCCAAGATAAGTATATTCATCTCCATACAGCATGAAATAACCACGCATCAAATGATCGATACCATAGCATGCCTGC
>CALZBV010000066.1 GCA_945622055.1 uncultured Clostridia bacterium | reverse complement strand
GCTGCTTTGCAATTGCCATATCAACACCGTCATACTTGTCGATGACACCGCTGCTTACTACAAATTCAAACGGCGGGAACTCCGCATTGGTACCGATTACAAGTGTCTTCGTTTCCTCCTTCTTACCACAACCGGCAAGTGCAAGTACGGATACGGTTGCAGCAACAACTGCCAAAAATTTCTTTGTCTTTCTCATTTTTTTCTCTCCTTAAACTTTATTATTACGACCCGAAGGTCAAATAATCACTTTAATACTTTGCTCAAGAACTGCTTTGTTCTCTCATTCTGCGGGTGCTCAAAAATCTGTTCCGGCGTCCCGCTCTCCATAACAACTCCCTGGTCCATAAACAGTACTCTCGTTGCTACCTCCCTTGCAAAACCCATTTCGTGCGTAACAACAACCATGGTCATTCCACTCTTTGCAAGATCCTTCATAACGTCAAGTACTTCACCAACCATCTCCGGGTCCAGTGCAGAGGTCGGTTCGTCAAACAGCATAATCTCCGGCTCCATCGCAAGAGAACGTGCAATCGCAATTCGCTGCTTCTGACCACCGGAAAGCTGTGCCGGATATGCATCTGCCTTCTCGGAAAGACCTACGCGCGTAAGAAGCTCCATTCCCTTCTGTCTTGCCTGCTCCGGTGTCATCCTCTTTAGCTTTACCGGAGCCAGCGTAATGTTCTCCAAAACCGTAAGGTGCGGAAACAGATTGAACTGCTGGAACACCATTCCCATCTTCTGACGCATGCGGTTTACATCAACACCCTTGGCATTAATCTGCTCACCGTCAATGTAAATCTCGCCCTGGGTAGGCGTTTCCAATAAATTAAGGCAGCGAAGAAAGGTACTTTTTCCGGAGCCTGACGGTCCGATAACTACAACTACCTCTCCTTCATTAATTTCTTCATCAATTCCGGTAAGAACTTCAAGCTGGTTGAAATACTTATGTAAATCACATACTTTAATCATGCTTTCCTTCCTCCTTACCGAATATCAGACTTTCTAAGCTTCTTTTCCACCCTTCCGAGCAAAAGCGTCAAACTCTTAATGATTACAAAATAAATCACCGCAGTTGCAAGTAACGGCATATAAGCACTAAAGGTAAGGGACTTAATAAAGTCTCCTGCCTTCTGAATGTCTACCAGTCCAACGTAACCTACGATAGCAGTTTCCTTAATCAGGGTAATGAACTCATTGCAAAGTGCCGGGAATATATTCTTGATTGCCTGCGGAACCGTAATATATACCATCGTCTGTACTGCATTCAGTCCCAGGGAACGTCCTGCCTCGGTCTGTCCCTTATCAATGGATAAAATGCCGGCACGGAAAATCTCCGAGACATATGCGCCGGAATTGATACCGAATGCTATGGATGCAATAATCCACTTCGGCCATTGAATCGACGCAAAAACAACGAAATAAATAATCATCAGCTGCGTCACGGACGGTGTTCCACGGATAATGTCCGTATAGACCTTTCCGATAAAACGCAGGGCTTTGGATTTTGAAAGACTGCAAAGTGCAATCAGAAAACCAAGAATCGTTCCAAGCAGCGCAGAAAGCAACGAAATCTCTATCGTAACCCCGATACCGTTTAATAACAGCTGATACCGGTCATCCTTAATAAAACATTTATAAAAATCCTTTGAAAACTTGCCAAGCATTGTGACACGGTTCCAAAGCCCAACATTCATAAAAGCCAAGCAAAAACTCATTCTTTCACCCTTCCGCAACAGTTCATCCCGAACTCAGCCATCGTTTCCTTTGTATTTCCGAAAAAAACACGAAACAATGTTATCATGCTTCACTTTTTTTGTCAATATTCCGCTAAAATTTTCGTGTATACATTTTCATCTTCTCATGGTATACTTAATTGTGGGAGATTCTGCTCATCAGGCGGTATTTCCTGTTTTCCTCTTTTTTACAGGGAGATTCTTTTACAACGATTTATTTTATGGAGGTTCTCATGTCAAACGTGGAACTGTATCAAACGAATCCGGTCGGGCATATCGCACCTTTTACCGTTACCGTCCCGGGTTCCAAAAGTATTACGAACCGTGCGCTCCTTTTGGCAGCACTGTCCGACTGTGACTGTACATTACATAATGTTTTATTTTCCTCAGATTCCAGAGCCCTCCTTGCCGCTCTTGGCGAGCTTGGAATTTTGCTTTCGGTAGATGAGGGTTCCGGCACGGTTAGGGTTTCCGGCTGTAACAAGGTGCTTCCGAAAAAAAATGCCGAGGCTTATGCCGCCAGTGCAGGAACCGCTGCCCGTTTTCTGACTGCATTGTTTGCGTTTAGTGACGGTACCTACACCCTGACCTCTTCCGAACAGATGAAGAAGCGCCCGATGGCTCCTTTGTTCGAGTCTCTGCGAAGTCAGGGGATTTCAGTTACGGAACTGGAAGAGGAAGGACATCTTCCGGTTCGCATTACAGGTGTTCAAAAACAACTTTCGAAGGCCCCTTTGTTTCATATTAACATCGATAAAAGCAGTCAGTTTTTAAGCGCCCTGATGATGACCGGCGTTATGCTTTCCGGAGGAATTTCGGTCATTGCCGATGGTGCACGTACTGCTCTGTCCTATGTTTCGATGACGGAACGTATGATGTCCTCCTTCGGTATTTCTCCGGTTCCTTACGAGACACAAGGAAGCATCTGTTCCTATCATATTCCGGGAACAGCCTCTTATCACAGGGAGGACTACAGCATTGAACCGGATTTATCCGGTGCCTGTTATTTTTACGCTGCAGCCGCCCTTTTGGGTACCTCGGTTACCGTGCGTGACGTTCACCCGGATTCCTTACAGGGGGATTTCCGTTTTCTGTCTGTACTGGAACGCATTGGCTGTACCGTAACTGATACAGTAGACGGCATTTGTGTTACCGGACCAGCAGACCGCCATTATCCGGGACTTGACCTTACGATGAGTGATTTTTCCGACCAGACCATGACTATGGCGGTTTTGGCACTCTTTGCCGACACCCCGACCCACATCCGTGGTATCGGGCATATTCGCGGTCAGGAATGTGACCGTATGGCAGCTACCATTGCAGAAATCACAAGACTTGGTGGAAATGCACGGGAAGATGAAGCTGGCACCGGCTTAATCATTGTCCCACAGCCACTTCATGGCGCCACCCTGAAAACCTACGATGATCACCGCATGGCAATGGCCTTTGCCCTGACCGGACTTCGGGTAGAAGGTGTTGCGATTGAAAACCCTTCCTGCTGTAAGAAGACGTTTGAAAACTATTTTTCTCTTTTTACCGAGTGCTTTCATCAAAAACAAAACCAATAATACTACAAAGGAAAGGAAGAAACTATGAGAAAACAAACCCCTTATGCAGCTTTGCTGCTCCTGTCTGCAGCCCTGCTTTGTGGCTGTCAGAAGCAACCGTCTGCCCCGGCAGACCAGCCAACGCTTACCCTGGCTCCTACCCCGTCTTTGGAACCGACCGAAGCGCTCCCGACCACGGCCCCAACCAAAAAGCCTACGCCGACACCGACTCCTGTTCCGGACTACTTAAGTGGTGCAACTCTTTTAAATACCTATGCCAATACATTTGGCTATGTTGGCACCTGTATCAACCTGAGCCAGCTGCAGAGTGACCTTACACTGAAAAAAGTAAAGGAACAGTACAACAGCGTTACTCTGGAAAACGAAAACAAACCGGATACCGTTCTCGGCGCAAACCCTTCCCTCATCAGTGTTTCCGAGGCAAAGGAAAAGGGCTATCTCATTCCGGAAAACTATACCGAGGAAACCATTCCGGAGCTTCATTTTAAGCGCGTGGACGCTACGTTAAAGATTTGTGCGGAGAACGGTCTTGCCTATCGTTCCCATACCCTGATCTGGCACAGTCAGACACCTGCCTGGTTTTTCCATGAGGATTACGACGCTAAAAAAGAGGTTGTAGCTCCTGAGGTTATGGATGCACGTATCGAGTACTTCGTAAGGAACTCCATTCACCATATTTACACCGGAGAATACGGTGATATTGTTTATGCGTGGGATGTTTTAAATGAATATGTTCACGCCACCAATTCCGGTTACGAAAAGGTTTACGGTAATACAGGCACGACTCCTGCCTTTGTAAAGCTTGCCTTCCAGGTTGCAGATGATGAGCTGAAAAAGCTCGGCTTCCGTGACAAGGTAAGCCTGTTCTACAATGACTTTAACTGTTATATTGATTCTGCACGAATTTTAGCAGTAGCTAATTTCATCAATTCCGAAGAAAAGCTTTGTGACGGTATCGGTATGCAGAGCCACTTAAAGACGGATTATCCGGGCATTGCCCTCTACAAAGCCACAATGAAAAAGTTTCTGGATGCCGGCTTCGAAGTTCAGGTTACCGAGCTGGATGTAGGCTGCTCAAACTTCACCACTCAGGGAAAGTATTATTATGACCTGATGAAAGCCATTCTGGAACTAAAAAAAGAAGGCGGTAACATTACCAGCCTTACCTATTGGGGCATTTCTGATGTGAATTCCT
The DNA here is from genome assembly GCA_945622055.1 of uncultured Clostridia bacterium. Lineage (GTDB taxonomy): Bacteria > Bacillota > Clostridia > Lachnospirales > Lachnospiraceae > SIG307. The sequence goes on along the minus strand of CALZBV010000066.1, from coordinate 6,008 downwards.
GGAGAAGCTCCGATAAACCTCTTCTCTTTGGCTATGGAAACAAGCCAAAGGATGCGTATTACCAGGTACTTCAGGCATATCTGGATGCAGGCTATGAAATCTCCAAGTAATCAGTCCTCTGACCAGACTTCGGTTTCCTCCTGCATTAAAGCTTCTACCAGCTGGTCTGTTTCTTTGATTACTTCTCCGTGACCGGTTAGCGCGGCAAACGGAGCAAACTGGGCTGCCCTGTCCGATATCGACATCTGCAGATGATTTTTTGATACCGGATGGGGCAGATTTATGATATCCCGATATTTTTCTTCTGTCTTTTCCATAATTTCCTTCTGTTGTTCCATAGATGATTTCCGGCTCACGCTTTCCTCCCTGCTTATGCCTTGTGACCTCCAATCTGGCCATTACGTTCTATGGTCGTTGCTCCCTCTGAGAGATTCATTCCCTTTAAAATTGCATTTTTACCGTATTTTTTCTTCACGGATATCATGGCCTCCTGAAGCCTTCGTTCCTTTTCCTCATGCTCCTTCTGCTCCTCTGTCTTCGTGTCCCCAAGCGCGAAATCCGAGAACAAATCCATTTGGACGAAGCTTTCCTTCTCCTTTGCAGCCTCCTCGGTAATCAGCCTGCAGGTCACAACATACATTCTGCGTACCAGAAGCGACGGATTTACAATCCGGTCAAATAGCTTCATTACCGCCTCCATAATCTGCTCCGTTGAAGAAGTATACCCCGGAAGAGTTTCCGTTCCATGCGCCTGTTTCGGGACCTTACGTCCGTACCGGTCTGTCGTAATCTCTCCCTGATATGCGGTGCTTCGTTCTGCCACGGTCAGGTTCTCAATATCATACCCTACCGTAAGCACTACCTGGTCCGTCATCAGATGCTTTTCTACAAGGTCAAGTACCAAAAGCTCAGTCATTTCACGCACAACAAGCTTCGCCTTCTCAAAGTCGTAAGGGTGCTTCAGCACCTGACCGGAGCTGAGTGAATTCGTGCTCGGACGATATGCTTTGATATCAGACATTTTACACGGTTCATAGCCCCAGGCATGATCAATCAAAAGCTCAGCATTTACCCCGAACAGACGATATAACAAATCCTCGTTGTGAATATCCTTTGATGAACCTAGCGAACAGCGTGCGACATCCCCCATCGTATACATTCCGTATTGTTCCAGTTTCTTCTGATACCCACGTCCGATTCTCCAAAAGTCTGTCAACGGACGATGGTTCCACAGCTTTTTCCGGTAGCTCATCTCATCCAGACTTGCAATACGCACGCCGTTTTCGTCCGGCTCGATATGCTTTGCTTCAATATCCATCGCAATCTTTGCCAAATAAAGGTTCGTTCCGATTCCGGCAGTAGCTGTAATGCCTGTTGCATTAAAAACGTCCAGAATCATCTTCTTCGCCAATTCCTCTGCCGTAAGTCCATAATGCTTCAGGTAATGTGTTACCTCCATAAACACCTCGTCTACAGAATACACATGGATGTCCTCCGGAGCCACATACTTCAGATAAATCTTATATATTTCAGAGCTGTATTTCATATATAATGCCATACGAGGTGGCGCAACAATATAATCAAGCTCCAAAGAAGAATTTGCGTCCAGATCCCGGGAAAACCAGGATTTTCCGGTAAATTTCCGGTCCGGCGCATTGCTCTGCCGTTCTGCGTTTACCTCCCGCACTCTCTGCACCACTTCAAACAATCTGGCACGTCCCGGGATTTTATACTGCTTCAGAGACGGAGATACTGCCAGGCAGATCGTCTTTTCCGTACGCGAAGGGTCTGCCACAACAAGATTTGTCTTCAATGGATCCAGCCCGCGTTCTACACACTCTACCGAAGCATAAAACGACTTTAAATCAATCGCAATATATTTATTCGTTTGCATGCATTCTCTGTCTTCCGCCATCAAAATATATATTCTTCTCATCCGCTCCGAGAAGCTTGTAGTTTTGAGAATGAATCGTTATATCAAAGTCAGAATGATATCCTATGATAGTTGCCGAATCATCATCTGTTCCGATTCCAAGCACCTGATGTCCTTCCGCCTTTACATAAAAGCTTGAATTACGGAACAAAAGGTCAAGCCTGCCGCCTGCACTTCCTGCAATAATCAAATGCTGTCCGTTTGCCTCTGCACTAATGCCGCTTTCCTCGATTGCGATTTTCCCGCCAACTGCCTGATTGGAGCCAATTCCGCAGATTGTACTTCCCGAACCTGAGATGTCAACCTTTGCTTCTGAAATAATAATATCCAGATCATCAAAAATCGAACCGATACCGACACCCTTATCACTTCGGATAACCATCTCCAGAGAACATTTATTAATCTCAATCGGAATGCTGCCTCTTACACTACCGATGCAAAGCACCTCCTTACTTGCAGGCTCCAAAAGAATATTGCCACGGCAAATGCGGATTCCTTCTCCGTGACGATATACACCGCCGCCGATACCAATTCCCAGATCAGCCTCCACCATAATATTGGTTTTACCGGTAGAATTCAAAAGAATGGAACCTACTCCTGACTCCCAGTTATTGCCGATTCCATAGGAATTAATCCCCTGTGCACGGATGAATAAATCACCATCTCCCTCAATGTCAAGGCTGCTTCCCTCCGGAACACAGATACCTACCTTACGGATTCGGTTCTCTCCTTCCACCACAAGGGTAAGATGTGAGTTTTTCCCGATTTCTATGCACGGAAGTTCTAAAATACTTTCCATATTGACATTTCGAAGCGTCAGCTTACAGTGACAGTTATCCTTAATCTTGATTGTCATCGCAGCTACATAATTCGTGTTTCCGACAAGTGTGAACTCCTGCTCTCCAAGTAAAATACCTGTGTATTTCTCAAGTGTAAGTCTCACGAGCGGAAGCTCTTTTTCATCCTCAACAAACAACACCCGGCGTGTTGTCTGCGTCTGTCCCTTCACATTCATGTTCAGAATCTCATTCCGGATGTTTGAATCAATCTCATCCGGAATGCTAAAGGACGGCCGTGCGATATAAAAGCCCTGAATCAAATCAACGCCCATTTCAATGACGGTTCTGAGCTCGGCAGAATTCTCCACCCCCTCCGCCAGCACCAAAATGCCGTTGTCATGTGCAAATTCTATTATACTCTTTACAAAATGCTGCTTTTTTGTCTCCTCATAAATACCGGAAATCAGAAGTCTGTCTATCTTGATACAGTTCGGTACACAACGGAGGAGACTCGAAGTATTTGAGTAACCGGTGCCATAATCGTCAATGGCAATCCCACAACCATCCCGGAAACTGCGTTCTACCAAAACCTCCAGCTCCTCATCTATCATCTCGGTTTCTTCTGTAATCTCAACCGTCGTACGCTGTAGTACGTCCCTGTAATTTTTTGAAAGATATCCATAATCGGAATCCGTCAGCTGATATCCCGGAATACTGTTGATAAATACCTTACGGTTTTCGAACTGATCTTTCTGTTCCTGAACCAAAGATAAAACGTTGTAAAACGTTGCTTTCTCAATATCATACAAACGGCTCTTTGCTTTTGCATGCTTCAAAATCACACCCGGTGCCACCGGTCCGCCATAATCCGCACGCATCAATGCCTCATAGCCGTAAATCTCGCCGGAGGATGCCTCAACGATTGGCTGGAAAGCATACCGGAAATCATTTTTATTGATAATCTCATCAATAATATGCCCCTCATCAACCATTACCTCAGCCTTCTCAGAATCAACCACACCGGCCTTATATTCCATCGAACGACTCTTCCAGGCCTCTCCCTGAATTACTACGTTCTTTTCATTCTCCGTGATTTCATGAAAGCCTGCCGCACAGAAGCAGTGATAAGCCGTCTCATTTACTGCAAACACATCAAGCGAAATCTCCTTTGCCTGAAGCATCTCAAAGGCATACTTTATCGCAAGCGATACCATTTTCTTTCCGTAGCCTCTTCCACGTTTATTCGGGTGAATGATAATCAAATCATAGCAGATGCGTTGCTTTTTTTCATCTGCAAAGTGCATGGAGACAAAGCCACAGATGCCGGTCTGATCAAAGGCAACCAGATCAATTACCGACTCATCTCCGGAAAACAGCGAATAATCAGAGGACATTTCCTCCAGCTTTGTCTGAGGAAGTGAATCCACACGATTTGCAAACCACTGATAAAAACCCTTTTCCTCTGTAATCCATTGAAATACCATGGCTTCATCACATTTTTTGAACGGACGTAATCCCAGCATCCGCTATCACCATTCCTCTCCGATGTATCTCGAAAAAACAAATAATCTATCCTAAACTCATCGTAAAACGCAATTCTTAGCATTTCTTTTATTATACTGTAAAAATCACATATTTGTCAATAATTCCCTATTATTTGTTTGTCATGTAAGGCTTTGATTTCCATGTACCGGCTTCCTTCCGCCGGCCTCCCTTTTGCATAAAAAGAGAAAGGCCACACCGTTCTCCAAGCGACCCTTTATCCTGCCTATACCAAAAACAATTCTACCAAAAATACAACCGAGCATCCTCCCAGAACCACCTTAAAAAGATTTCCATCAAGGTATGCAATCAGTACCGCCACGCAAAACCCGGCCGCTGCCGAAACAATGCTTGCCGTTTCAAACAAAACTGCAGGAAACGTCATTACTGCAAGCGTTACATACGGAACGTAACAAAGAAAGGAACGGATAAACCGGCTCTTAATGTTCTTCCGGATTAAGGTCATCGGGAGTGCACGAATCAGATACGTCACACCTGCAGCAACCAGAAGATAAATCAAAATACTATTCTTCATCCTTTTCACCGCCCTCCTCAATCGGATGCAGCCATGCTGCAATCCCTGCAATCAAAACCGTCAGAAGAATAATTCTCAGTCCGGACGAAACAGGGATAAAGGTTGCCACCCATGCAAACAGACTGCTCGCAAGCATTGACACCAGCACAATTGCTGCTATGACACGATTTTTTCGTGCCGGCGGTATGATAATTGCGATAAACATACCATACAGAGCAAGATTTAAGGCAGACGCCACATTAGCCGGTAAAATATTCCCGGTAAGTGCACCAAGAAAGGTCCCCAGCACCCAGCCCGGAGATGCCACGCAGGCGGCTCCGTAGTTGTAAAACGGATTCAAATCTCCTTCAACCGTCGAGGAAATACCAAAAATCTCGTCCGTAATAAAGTAGGATACCAAAAACCGATGAACCGGATTGGTCTTTTCCGGTACCTTCTGAGTGAGCGCACAGGACATCAGAAGATAGCGAAGATTAATAATCAGCTCCTGAAGTACCATCTCCACATAGCCCGCATTTGCTGCAATAACCTTAAATGCAGCAAATTCCCCTGCTGATGCATGCATCAGAAAGGAAGCTGCTGCCGCCTGTCCCGGAGTCAGCCCTATATTTTTCGCAGTTATGCCAAGCGTAAATGCTACCGCAAAATATCCGATTCCTATCGGAATACCGTGCTTTAATCCAAGCAAAAACCATTTTTTATTTTCTTTGTGTTTCATTTCTTTATCCTTCTGTTCCCGAATTAAGCTTAACATAAAGCTTCTCTTTTAAAGCTCTTACGCCAGGTGCGGTCGCGTTGCGGCTTCTTAAAGATTAGTAATAAGACAAGCTACCGCGAAGCTTAGAATAATCTGTAAAATCGCAAATTTGAATACGGTCTGCGTATTCGACCAGCCGAGATTCTTTCTTGCATGGTCATGAAGCGGCGTACGAACCTTCGTCAGAATCTTAATTTTAAGAAATCGGAGCAGCGAAACCTTGAGTAACCCAAGACCACCATCCAGAATCAGTACAAGTGCCAGCGGGATATATAAAAGCGCGCATCCGCACTGCAATGCAATAATCGCAATAAACAGTCCCATTGCACGGGAACCGGCATCCCCCATCATCATAAGGCTCGGAGTTGCATTATACCAAAGGTATCCGAGCAGGCAGGCAACCAGAACCAGAATCATCAGACGATAGTCACCGGCCAGCTTCGTCACCGGTCCGATAAAGTA
>CALZBV010000065.1 GCA_945622055.1 uncultured Clostridia bacterium | reverse complement strand
AGCAAACAAAAAATATCTCCACTTCTGTACAATTAAATAATTATTGACAGATCAGGAAACTGGAAGTTATGTAAACAAAATTATTTCAATAATTCCTTTCGAAACATTTTTAATGTGACCAATATTTCCTTCGCCCGCATATTGTGCTGCATCAAAAAAGTTATGGTTTAATGGAGACCAATACAACTCGTTCTCATCTCCATTAACATCTATTGGTTTATTTATTTTTCCAACATAAACTTCAAGATAGCAATTTCCAAAATGATATGTAAAATCCATTAAATGAGAAAGAATAATATCCTTTTTTGTTATTGCAGTTTCTTCTTCAAGTTCTCTATATGCCGCCTCCAACCTATCCTCATTTTCCTCTATTTTCCACCGACAAAATTTGATAAGCCTTTATATGGATTCTTCCTTCTTTTACACATCAACATTTTATCAGCATCTTCATTAAAGACCACTATTGCATTATAACCCTGCATCACTGCACCTTATCTTTCTTTTTGCAAATATAAAGCAAATGATTAGTATTTCCTAGTAGTTCTCTTTTTTCCGAGAAATTAAGATACCAGTTAATAAACGCCTGGAAATCTTTTTCAGGGATTTCAAAATCATTTCTATCCTCAATTGGTTCGAGCATACCATCTGTACCGGCAGTAGTAATCCACTCAACCGGTTTATTCAGAAATAGATTTTCAAATTCTACAATATCATATCCTGTGAATAACTGTTCCTTAAAGTGACGCACTTTATAATCACTTGTAAAGTTCTCTTCTTCACCGATTGACCAGTTTCCTTGCAAATAGTTTGCATACATAATTGCAAACACAGAAATAAAAGCAAACATTATGATACCACCCGGGTTGGTGACACGAATTGCTTCATCTATTGCTTTATTAACATCTTTATCATCATACAAGTGATAAAGTGGTCCTAATACAAGAGTTGTATCAAATTCATCATCGGCAAATCTGCTTAGATCTGTTGCATCTCCTTGAAAAGCTTTTAGTGAATCAATATTTTTCCCATTTTCTTTCAATATGGCCAGATTACTCTCAACTAATTCTATCGCAGTAACATTCTTTCCTTCCTGTGCCAAAGCAATAGAATATCTTCCTGTACCTGCACCTACTTCTAATATTTTCGCCTTGTTAGCAGAATACTTATGAATATAGTGCATTGTTGACGCAAATTCCAGTTGTCCATGCCTGCTTCTTGTAAGTCGACCATCTTCATCAATCTGATTATAAAAATTCTTTACTATTTCAACCCTTGAACTCATTGCTTTCCCAGCTACCTAACTTCCTTCCCGAACCGTACTGCAATCGAATTCGCATGCGCAGTAAGTCCCTCTGCCTTCGCAAAGTCGATGATGTCCTCGTGTATCGGTTCCAGTGCCTCTCTGGAGTAGGAAATAATACTGGATTTTTTAATAAAGTCATCTACCTCAAGCGGTGAGAAGAATTTTGCCGTTCCGTTGGTCGGTAATACATGATTCGGTCCCGCGAAATAGTCACCAAGTGGTTCGCTGGAATACTCGCCGATAAAGATTGCACCTGCATTGCGAACCTTCGTCATTACGGTAAATGCATCCTTCGTTACAATCTCAAGGTGCTCCGATGCAATCGCATTCACAGTTTCAATTGCATCATCCATGGAGTCCGCCAGTAAAATATATCCGTAATTTTCCAGGGATTTTTCCAAAATTGACTTTCTCGTAAGCTGTGCGACAAAACGGTCTACCTCTGCACTTACCTTTTCTGCCAGCTCCTTACTCGTCGTAATCAAAATCGCGGAAGCAAGCTCGTCATGCTCTGCCTGGGACAGTAAATCCGCAGCCACATACGTCGGGTTTGCGGTCTCATCCGCCAGAACCAGTATCTCACTCGGACCTGCAATGGAATCAATGCTGACATGTCCGTATACCGCCTTCTTTGCAAGTGCAACGTAAATATTTCCCGGTCCGACAATCTTATCTACCTTCGGAATGCTCTCCGTACCGTACGCAAGGGCACCGATTGCCTGTGCACCGCCCACCTTGTAAATCTCGGTCACACCGGCTTCCTTTGCGGCAACTAAAGTACCCTCGTAAATCTTTCCATCCGGTCCCGGCGGGGTCACCATAGCGATACGCGAAACCCCTGCCACCTTTGCCGGAAGTACATTCATAAGTACCGATGAAGGATATGCAGCCTTTCCGCCCGGTACATACACGCCGACAGATGCAATCGGAGTAATCTTCTGTCCGAGAATCGTTCCGTCCGGCTGCGCGTCAAACCAGCTGTTTCTGCGCTGCTTCTCGTGATAAGAGCGGATATTTACGATTGCCTTGCGGATAACCTCCACCGTTCTTGCCGGGAGCTTCTCATACGCCTCTGCAATCTCCTCCTCCGTTACACGGATGGTATCTTTTGTAAGCTCTGCCTTATCGAAACGTTTTGTATAGTCAAATACCGCAGCATCGCCGCGCTCACGAACCTCCCTCAAAATCTCCTCCACACGCTCTGTATACTGTACATACTGGTTCGGACTGCGCTTTAACAGATCTTCCAGAATGTTTTTTCTGCTTTCCTTGGTTAACTGAATTGTTCTCATAGACCACCTTGTCCCGTTTCGGGATTCTCCTTTCCTGTTCGATAATTCCGATCTCTATCCGGTACACTATTGGTATTATAGCAGATTATTCCGCATTTTCCAAGTGTCAGGCCATGCAAAACAGTAACTTAATACCAATTCCTTTAAAAATCTCCTAAACAATTTCACGAAGCTTTGCAATCATCTGTGTGATACGCTCCTGCTCCATCTTCATACTGACACGGTTTACCACCATTCTTGCAGACAACGGGCAAACCTCTTCCAATACAACAAGACCATTTTCACGAAGTGTGGAGCCTGTTTCCACGATATCGACAATAACATCCGAAAGACCGACAATCGGGGCAAGCTCAATCGAGCCGTTCAGCTTAATCATCTCCGCAGTCTGATGCTTCTGGTTCATAAAGTAGGACTTTGCTATATTCGGATACTTCGTCGCAACACGAATCAGTTCACCGTTTCCGAGAATCTCTCTTGCAGATTCCGGTCCTGCAACACACATACGGCACTTACCGATTCCAAGATCAATCACTTCGTACAGCTCTCTTCCCTCTTCCAGAATCGTATCTTTTCCGACAATGCCGATATCCGCTGCACCATATTCCACATAAGTCGGTACATCATTTGCTTTTGCGAGGAAGAATTTCATCTTCAGCTCTTCATTCGTAAAAATCAGCTTTCTGGAATCCTTATCATTTATCTCCTCACAGGAAATACCGATTTTTTCCAAAAGCTCCAGAGCTTTCTTTGCAAGTCGCCCTTTTGCAAGAGCAATCGTAATATATTCCATGTTCCTTTCCTCCCTGTTTATGCCTGCTTCTGTAAAAGCTTTTCACCCTGTGTTAAAACCATATATACCCGGTCGACACTACCATTTTGAACCATTGTCTCGTATTCGGTCATCTCCTGCCCCATCTCTGAAAGAAGTGCATTTACTCCGCTTTTACGAAGCGCACAGACCTTCTGGACCGCAAGCGCCTCACACCCTTTTTCATAAACCACAAGCTCCTTTGCTTCCTTTGGTGCTTCAATCAGTCCCTGACGGTTTAAGCCTAACAAAAGGGTATCTACATACATCGCAATACCGATTGCCGGAGCTTCTTTCCCAAACTGTCCGACTAAATGGTCATATCTTCCTCCTGCAGCCACCGACTCACCGGTTTTGTAGGTAAGGGCACGGAAATTGATGCCTGTATAGTAGCCGTACTGACCGAGCATTCCGAGGTCATAGGAAATATATCCGGAAACCCCATACTGCTCCAGATACCCGTGAAGCAGAATCAGGTGGTCAATCGCTTCTCTTGCCTTTGTATTCTCAGTCATATCCTTGATTTCTTTCATCTTAGAAATGCTTCCGAAAAACTCCGGAAGACGAAGCAAAAGCTCTTTTATCTCCGGCTTTAATTCCTGACCGGACAACAACTGCTCCACTGCAAAAATGTTTTTATTCTCAATCTGAATACGAAGCTCATTCGCTTCTTCCTTTGAAAGACCGGATTCCTCAGCCAAAGCGGTAAAAAAGCCTACATGTCCGATTTCAATCTGAAACTCCTTAAGTCCTGCAGCCTTCAGACACTCTGCCATTAAAGCAACCATTTCCGCATCTGCAATCACAGAACCATCGTTAATCAGCTCCGCACCAATCTGCGTTGTTTCTTTTAACTTACCACGATACCCGCTGTTTTCAACAAAGGTATTTCCATGATAGGAAAGACGAAGCGCATTCTTCTCTTCCTTGTAGTACTTTGCAACACAACGTGCAATCTGAGGCGTCATATCCGGACGAAGTACCAGGGTATTTCCCTCACGGTCAATAAAACGGAACATATCCTTTGGCAAAACCGTTCCTCTTTCCTTCCGGAAAATATCAAAATATTCAAAGGTAGGAGTTACGATGTCATGAAATCCGAACCGGTGAAGACACTCTCCCAGCTTTCTCTCCAGAAACTGCTTCTTGGCACATTCCGCATCATGTAAATCTCTGACTCCCTCCGGAGTATGTAATAAGATATCCATAATTCTCCTCCTTTTACCGCTGTCACTTTAATATGGTAGAGTGATAGCTTGTTATCATATTGTTGTGATTATAATTCATTTTTCCCTTTTTGTCAAGGGAACCGGCATAAATTGCTTCCAACTAAAATCCGGGCGATTGCACACATTACGCCGGGAAAGAAAAAGGCCTGCGAACCTGTCGCAAGCCCTTACTTTTCTCATGTGCCGTTCAAAACCATCCGGACGAAGGTAAAGAACAGACAATTTTCAGGAAACAAATCAGTCTTCCGTGGAAAATACTTCCTTTAATTTCTTACCGTTTGCAATATAGGAAGTAATAGTATCATCTTCATAAATTTTGACCATGGTAACATCCAGATAATTCGTGACGCTTACATTATCTTCTTCCTTAATCTTTACCTTCTTACCGCCATTCTTAGAGAGGTATAAGGTTTCATAATCAACAACAAAGTAGCAGGTAGCGCCGTCCTTTGTGCAAGCAAAGGATGTAACATCATCGGAAAGCTTAACTAACTTCTGTTTGCTCTTCACATACTTCAGCTCATCATCCTCATTCATAACGTACAGCTTCTTCAGCTTTACGTCTGTCTGGAAACTAACGATGTCGCCTTCGTCTGTCAAATCCTTCTTCTTACCGCCCTTTGCAAAATCAGTAATCTCAACAACATCCTGCTTTGTTCCAAGAACATACAGCTTCTTGCAGTCCTTGGAAAGTGCAACCTGCATTACATTGGAAGCCACCTTCACAGATTCAAAATTCGGCTTTACGTAGTAAATAGAATCACTTACATAAATCAGCTGCTTTGCAAGAGACTTAACTCCAGTCAAAGTAATCGTTCCGTCAGCCATGGAATAAGAACCACATACAGAATCCTGCGGGAAAATAAAAGCATAAACCGGATCGCTGGAAACCTTAACCTTTTCCTTTGCCTTCTCGGAAATATAGGTCTTACCATCGTTCGTATACATAATCTGGGAAAGATCCTTGTTAAAGAACGCACGGAAGCTTCCTACATCCGTGGCAAGCTTCTCCGGCTCCTTCTTACCCTTCTGAACATAGATACGGTCACCATCCTTATAGTAAATATATGTGCCCTTATCTGCAATGGCAAATACTCTCTTTTCCTTACCGACCTCAACCGGCTTTTTACCGTTTACAGAATAGTAACCCTTGAAGTCATCCTCTTCTTCATAATCACTAACGTAAGCAACCGTCTTTCCATCCGGAGAAAGAACGATGGAGCCAACACGTACGTCATCTGCAATTTCCTTTGACTTCTTGCTCTTTGTTTCGTACAAATACAGAACACCGCTTCCATTCTTTACCTCAGAAAGATAAGCAATAGTAGCACCATCGTTGGAAACAGTAATCGACTTGATTTCATCCAGACCGGTAGAAACCAGCTTTCCGTTCTTGAAATATACAAGCTCGCCGGAATCATCAAAAAAAGCAACCAAAGAACGATCTCCACTATAGTAGGCGCCGCCCTTCTTCTCAACCTTAAGATCCTTAAACTCACCATTCGGATAGCTTACATAAACACTGTCGTCCTTAGTCTCTAAAGAAACAATCGTATTCTTATTGTAGGTCGGATAGTTTGACTTTCCGCCAAACAAAGAACAAATCAAAGCAATCAAAACAATTACCGCTGCAACTGCTGCAACCGGAATCAGAAGCTTCTTCAGATCCAGCTTTGGCTTTCCGGCATCCGCTTCCTTCATCGGCTCAACTGCCGGAGTCTCTTCCTTCTTCTCAACCGGCGCATTCTCAGCTGCCGGGGCTGCCTCAGTCTTTACATCGGAAGAAGTCAGCTCTGCACCGCATTTTTCACAGAACTTTGTTCCATCTGCATATTCCTGACCACATTTACTACATTTCATACTTATCCTCCATCTCTGCTGAATCTCAGCGAACAATGCTGCCGGAACTTAGAAAATATTCCGACGTAACGTCATCATTCTACTCTATTTCACATTTTCTGTCAAGTAGTGTGAAAATAGAATATTATTCACGAAGCTGCAAATCTCTCTGGACTCCGTTTAAAAACGGAACCGGTATCCCGTTAACCTCAGGCAGAAAAAAACTCTCCTCCGTTTCCTCAAACAAGAAACTCTTCCTCCCTCCTCCGAGCATCCGCTCATAAAATTCCCTAAGCTTCTGAAATCTTAGATAATAATATTTCTCACGTGCCGTATAGTATATCAGCAAGAATGCAACCCCGTTCTGCTGTTCAAACTCTTCCATGAACTTAAACTGATGTTCGTGAATATTTCGCAGCGGAAACGTATCCTCTGCACATTCCTTCGCATCAAAACAGACCGGAATGCCCTGGACAACACCGATATAATCGACCGTGCTTTTCTTTTCAAAATAAGCAAGCGTAATATGTCTTGATTTCCGGTCAATCTCAATCGGTGTAATCGGCGTTGATATCTTCTGAATCACCGCAAGCTTCGTTTCACGGTATTTATCATTTGTCAGATTGATCAGTTCCTCAAATGCCGACCCTCTCAGACCTCTGGAATTCCATTCTCCCATACTTCCTCCTATAACAGACCGAGTCCGGCCGCGATTTGCTGAAACTGTGCAGGTCTTGGTGCCTGAATGCTCTTTCCGGCCAGTGCCTCACAATGCTCCATCTGCTTCGGAAACACAAGACGCGCGGCATGCAGAAGCTGAAAATGAAGCTCAAACCGTTGTGCCATTTCCTGATTGATTCGTTTATTTCCATACTTTGTATCTCCCAGAAGCGGATGACCGAGATATGCAAGATGGGCACGAATCTGATGTGTCTTTCCTGTAATCAGATGTACCTTTAGCAGAGTATACGCCCCGTTTGACTTTACCGGAAGATACTCCGTTTCAATCAGCGAAGCATTCTCTGTTTCCTTCCGGTCAGTAATCCGTACCCGGTTCGTTTTCTCATCCTTTTGTAAATATCCCGTAACACGCGAAGGTGTTCTAAGCTCACCACACACAATGGTTTCGTACTCCTTATATAAGGAGCGCTCTTTTAACAGTGCTGACATCGTCTGTAGTCCCAAAAGACTTTTTCCGGCAATCAGAATCCCCGTAGTATTCCGGTCCAGACGGTTGCAAACGCCCGGGCGAAAGGATTTCAGGTTATCCTGTGTCAATGTCCCCGTCTTTAACAGATATGCGATTACCCATTCATTGGCAGAGCTGTCTCCCGGCTCTGCCTTTTGGGAAAGTATTCCCAAAGGCTTGTTAATCAGCATTACATCCTCGTCTTCATAGAGGATTCTGCTTCGCGCAATCAATGAAAGGACATCCTTTTCCTTTTCCGCTGAATGATTGGCCGGTTCCTGTTTTTTCGTGAATTTCTCTATCGTTTCCTCTGACAAAAAAAGACAGATTTCGTCCTCCTGCACGAGCATCTCCGTACCGTCTGCCTTTTTTCCGTTTAAGGTAATATTCTTTTTTCGAAGCATCTTATAAAAGAAACTCTGCGGTGCTTCACTCATGTATTTGGCCAGAAGCTTCGTAAGTCTCTGTCCGGCTTCGTTCTTTGAAACAACAATCTTTCTCATACTTTCCCTTCCTTACGGATGAACCGGAGCTATTTCATATGTTCCTTTATCCCTTTCAGACTGCAAGAGAACGAAGCGTCTCAATCAGCTCACTAAATTCCTCTTCGCTTTTTTTTGTCTCCTCACACTTTATCAAACGTTTCAAAAAAGCCTCTTCTTCCTCAAAAATAATAACCTTACCGGCAATACCGCGCTTTTTCAAAACTTCGGAAAGGTATGCCTGAACCCTGGCTCCGTTCGCCTTTTTTCGAAAAACCAGTCCAATCAGCTCATGCTCCGTCAGAACCAGATAGGAAAGCCCCAGCACCGTTTCCTTAGAAGAAAACACATAATCCGCCAGCAAAACTGCACCCTTTGGAAGCTTGCTTTTTACGCTTTCATACTGTTTCTCCGGTGGAGTTCGAAACGGAAGCAGGACAATCAGTGTACACATATAACGGGCCCACGGCAAAACAAACAGAACGGAAAGGACAGTAAAAATATTCCGTTTATCCCACTTATTCAAAGCCATTCCAAGAACAAATACTGCCAGGGCAATTACAACCATACTGATTGCTCCCAGCAGCTGTTTTCTTTTTTCTGCATTCACATGTCCGTATTCACAACGATTTACCTTTTGCTTCATAAGCATCTCCTTATTCCCAAATCTCGCAAAAGCTTTCTATGTAATAATCTGCAAGACGAATTTTTTCCTCACGATATTCCGTCGAAAACGGGTCCTCAACACCGCAGACGCGCATTCCGGCGGCCTTTCCCGCAAGAATCCCCTCAGAAATATCCTCAAACACCAGGCATTCCGCCGGGTCTGCTCCAAGACATTTTGCAACAAGCAAAAAAATATCCGGCGCAGGCTTTCCGTGGGCTACCTCACACGACATATGTACCTCGTCAAAATACTGTAACACCTTCTGACTCTCAAGCACCGCCCTGACAAGCTCTTTCGAATTACTTGTCGCAATCCCGGTCCGAATACCACGCTCCTTCAGCCGGCGCAGAAAATCCAGTACCCCCGGCTTTAACAAAACCTCGTTCCGGTATTTTCCCATTGCCATTTCATTCCAGTCATTTTTAATTTTCTCAAGACTGTCCGGAATGTGAAACTGCTCCTTAAAATACACTGCCGTTTCCGAAAAACTCATTCCGGAAATAACCTTTTGCAAATCCGGAGGCAGTTCAATCCCGAATCTGGCAAGATATTCAATATCTATCTGCTTCCACATCCACATGGAGTCTACCAACGTACCATCCAGATCAAAAATAACTGCTTTTATGTTTTCTAACATTTACGAATCCTCCGAATTATGTTCCACAGACATTCTCAAACAATCAAGCTCCTCTTTTGAAAGCTCCCGGTACTGTCCCGGCAGCAGCTTCGGGTCGAGCGTTACTCCGCCCATGGCAATGCGTTTTAAATACAGAACCTCGTTTCCGGTTGCCGCAAACATACGCTTTACCTGGTGAAATTTACCTTCGCAGAGTGTCACTGCCGCAGCAAAGTCTTCTCCCTGAAAAAAAACGGCACGCTCCTCTTCCGTCAGTTTTCTGAGTTCTGCCGGCATTGCCGTCAGCTCCTCATCCACCTTCATCCCGGACGCAAATAACGCAACCTCCTCCTTTGTAATGTCCCGGGTCAGCCTTACAAAATAAAGCTTATCTGCATGCTTTCTCGGCGAAAGCAGCTGATGCGAAAGCATCCCGTCATCTGTAATCAACAGAAGGCCCTCCGTGTCCTTATCCAGACGTCCGACCGGAAAGAGCTTTCTTTTTTTACGGTCAGAAGCATCCAGCAGAGCCACTACCGTTGCATCTGCTTTATCTCTCGTTGCAGAAACCACTCCGGCCGGCTTATTTAACATAAAATACGCAAACCTCTGAAACCGAAAAACCTCACCATCCAGTGCAACCTCATCTTCCTCTTCCGATACCTTTTTTGCACCGTCCTTTACCACTAACCCGTTTACCGTCACGCGTCCACTCTGAATCAGCCCTTTTACGGCAGCGCGCGTACTTCCTGTTTGTTCTGCTACGAGTTTATCCAGCCGCATGTCCTTCCTCCGTTTTCTGCCTTACATCATTCTCCAGCCGGCAAGGTATTTGTTCTTAATCACACCCTTTGCAGCCTTTCCCCAGCCAAGCGGATAACCGTCAACACACACAAGCACAAAACCATCCTTTACTTCGCTCTTTGCATCAATGGTTTCACACTTTAAATAACGAATCACATCCTCATCCTCTGCCGGAAGAGAATACACATTATCATATTCCTCACTCTTAAGGGCACAGGCAAGTGCCTGACTCGGCTCAAAGCGGTTCTTCTTTATTTCACCCAATAAAAGCCCGGAACGTAAAATACGAAGGCCGCTCAGCACCGGAATATCCTTCGGAAGATAATACAGCGAATCTGCTCTGGCAACAATTCTGTCCCGGTCAAAGGATACCTTAAGGCGGTCCAGAAATTCCTGCGCCTCCTTTGACAGCTTCGCCGTTTTATAGCTTTCCGGCATTACTCCGGTCACCGGACTGTCCTCTGATTTCTTCAGCAATGCAACAAAATGTCCCTCACCCTCCATACGGTGCGGCCAGATTCGGATGGCTTTTCTTAC
>CALZBV010000064.1 GCA_945622055.1 uncultured Clostridia bacterium | reverse complement strand
TGCTGAAAGAAGCAACTGCCGTAGAGGTGGCTCCTGAAGAATATCTGATTTCCGGGTCTCTTGTCAATCTTCCCATTAAGATGACTTTGTTCATAAGGAATTCCTCCTTTACTGCTCGTCCCGTCTAATGCATAAGAATCTGATGACATTTTCCATAATGCGGACTCTGGATTCGATTTCCGCCGGAACTGTTGCATCAGCGTCGAACTGAATGAAAGTGTAGTAACCTTCCTTCATCTTCTGGATTTCGTATGCAAGTCTCTTCTTGCCGGCATCCTCAACGTTAGTAACGTTGCCGCCGAACTTTGCAATAAGATCCTTTACTGCTTCCACAGTAGCATTCTTTACGTCATCCTCGACTTTTGCATTTACAACTAAGGCTAATTCGTACTGATTCATAGTTGCGTGCACCTCCTTCTGGTCTCCGGCCCTTTCCGTCACAAAAGAGCAAGGTATATTTGTGTTTACATATCACAATTTACCATTATAACAGACCAAAAATAAAAATGCAAGAAGTTTTTTCAAAATTATGCTCTCTGCCCAAGCATATAACAGTCATCCGGTGTAATCCGGTTATTTCCAAGCAGGATGCACCAGTCCTCTACCTGCTCCCCCGTAATCTCAAGGGTATCCCCCTTATGCACCGTAG
This sequence comes from uncultured Clostridia bacterium, assembly GCA_945622055.1. GTDB lineage: Bacteria > Bacillota > Clostridia > Lachnospirales > Lachnospiraceae > SIG307. The sequence continues at coordinate 10,202 of CALZBV010000064.1, read as the reverse complement.
TAAGCTTTTCCGGTTCTCCGGTCACAATACCGGCAAAGCCCTGCTCCGTTTTTTTCTTAAGCTCAAGGAATAAATACTCTGTAACCTCCTCACGGGTAACTGCTGCCTGTGTCAGTACTTTTACGGCTCCGCCTTCCAACGCTGTCTTCATAAACTCCAGCCGCTCCTGCGCCAGACTACGGATACGCTTCGCTTCCTTTTCTGATTTCCAGAATTTCGGCTTTTGGCTAAGGAGTTCATCCAGAGCTGTCAACGGAAGACAACGCTTTTCGTTAAAATCCTCCTCGGTCGGATAACACAATACCGCATAGCCGCCCTTCGGCATCATCACCTCACGGTTGACACGGATTTCCTCAGAGAGTGTACCATAAATTCCCTCTGCCTCGATGCGCTTGCAAAGCGCCACCAGAAGCGGCTGACCAGAAGCCAGACCTGCCAGCGGAAAAGGTTCCTTTTCCCGTAATACCTTTCCTTCCAAAAGATGTCTGGATAAAATATTTAACACACGGCTGTGCTCCACATAATGCGCACGGTCGGAACGAATAATCTCAAGCTCCGGTACTCCAAAACGGCTCAGCCCCTTGGTATGAATCCACAGCTCCTCACCTTCGCCCGAAACAGCCTGAATGGTAAAGAAATAGTTCGGCGCCGGTACCGTCTTTGCCTGTGCAGCCATAGAAACCCATCTGCCGGATAAAATCTTGTCTGCACTCTCATCCAGAACCGCAACCGCATTCGGTAACAGCCCGGCAATCACCTTAAGCTGTGCCTGATACCCCTCTCCCGCATCACCGACCATCTCCATGCTCACCTCAAGTCCACGGGTTGCACGTAAAATCGCCTGCATTTCAGCTTCGCGGAATAAATGATGCTGGAAAAAGGTAGGTCTTCTGCCCACCGGACATTTCCGGATTTTCGCCGCATATTCATTGCGTCCGACCGTAACCTTACACTCAAATTCGTCCTCAAACGCATCCAGATCCGCATCTGCCACAGGAAGCACAATCATCTTCGAAAGTGCTCCGAGCCCCTCCTCGGGATTGTCATCTATGTATTCCTTAAGTGCCTCAAAAATCGTGATGCTGTCCGGATTCTTATTCTCACGCCATGCCAGTCTTTCCTTACCTGAGCGAACCACCTTCTCCGCCTCTTCGGAATACCAGCCGTACGCAAACCAGTCACAGTAGGTAAGTACCTTAATCATAGCCTCCATGCGGGTAAGTGCTTCGTCAAAATTACCTCCGCTGCGTTTAAATGCAAGATATGTTGCACCGCACACCAGAGAACGTGCATACTCTTCCCAGGACGAAAAGCTTTCCTTTGCCCGGGAAGCCAGCTTTTGCATTCTCTCATGAAGCTCCTCCTCGCTAATCATGCCGCATGCATATTGCACACGCAGCAAATTCATCAGCTCGGACAGTTCATTTGCCCGAAAACCGCAGGAACCGACCGTTTCACGAAACAGCTTCGCAAATCGCTGAAAATAATCAAAATTTGCCTCTCCGTTTTCTGACAAAACTCCTAACGCCGTTCCCTCTTCTTTTCCCCAATACGAATCATACAACTGAAATTCATGCTCGGTACTCCATTCCTTCCGGGCCTTTTCAAAAAGCTCCTCTGCCTCAAGTGCCTGATAACTCGACCAAAGATACTGTCTTACCTCATCTGCCTCCTTCTGACCGCTGCAGCGGTAAAGCGGCTCCATTCCGATGCAGGCCTTCATCCCAGGAACCTGGCGAAGCACCGACGGATAGGAAAGCAGCAGTGCAAAGGTCTCTTCATCACAGCCCCCAAGCGTGCCGGACTCCTCCGCTTCCTGCTTCAGCACAGAAATCGTCTGCTCCAGTTCATTTAAAAGCCCGACTACGCGCTTCTTTGCCTGCTCCTCCTTTTCGGATATCTTTTCACAAAGCCCGCGTAGCTCAGCATTTTCCGGATCCAGCGAAAGACCCTTTTTCAGGTTGAACTCTGCAAGCATCTGTCTGCCGGAGCAAAACATTGCATAGGAATCCAGATAATACCAGGTCACACGTTCTTCTGTCGTATTACAGACTTCCTTCATCCGCTCCAGTTCACGAAACGCCTTTCGGTACTGCTCGGTCCGGTTGTAGCTTCTGATTAAGAAAAACCAGATTCTCGCAGGACGGTCCTCATACTCAAGTTCTCCTACCCTGTCAATAATCTCCTGGTCTTTTTCAGCTTCAAACAGCGTCGTCAGCTCCTCGAACAGCTTCTGCTCTCTTCTCTCATCTCTTTTCTTCTTATTGCCAAACATTGCGTATCTCCTTTTTCTCGCACTCCTCTTATGCCTGCTGTTCAAAATAAACCTCATACCAGATTCCAAAGCAGTACAGGCACCAGAGCTTTCTGGAATAGTCCTTCTTATTCTGATAATGCTCATTCAGCAGCCGGAGCATCTCCTCTTTTTTGAAAATCTTTGTCATATACGGGCGAAGCAGTACTTCTTTTACCTTCTCGTAATATTTTTCCTCCCGCAGCCATACACGAATCGGAACCGGGAAGCCGAGCTTTCTGCGCTCCGTGGATGCCTTTGGCGTATTCTTTCTTGCTGCCAGGCGGAGTGCTTTTTTCGTAGTCTTTTTGTCCACCTTTAACGAAAGCGGAAGCGAACCTGCCACTCTCATCACCTCGTAATCCAGGAATGGAACACGAAGCTCTAAGGAATGTGCCATGCTCATCCGGTCTGCCTTCCGAAGAATGTCTCCACGCAGCCAGAATTTCATATCGATGTACTGCATCTTCTGCACATCATCAAGTTTTTCTGCACGGTCATAATACGGTGCGGTAAGTTCCGATGTTTTCTGCCTTCCGACCGGTGCTACCATCAGGCGGTCGATTTCCTTTTCACGGAAAATGTAGGCATTTCCGATGTAGCGCTTAGAAAGCGGCGTTCCGGTGCGAATCAGATATTCCTTCCCCTTAAAATGGAACGGAATGTGACGCATCAGACCGGCCAGTGCCTTTCGCACACCCTCCGGCAAAAAGCTAAGCGCCTGTGATGCAATTACCGTCTGATACACATTATAGCCACCGAACAATTCATCTGCGCCCTCACCGGAACAGACAACCTTCACGTATTTGCTTGCCAGCTGACTTACAAAATAAAGGGCCACCGCTGCCGGGTCGGCAACCGGCTCATCCATATGATACATTACCTTAGGAATCGAATCCCAGTACTCCTTTGGAGTAATCACCTTGCTGTAATTTTCCACACCGAGCTTGTCCGCAAGCTCCTTTGCATACGCAATCTCACTGTATCCGTCATCCGAAAACCCTACCGTAAAGGTCTTCGGACACTTGGCGGTGCTGACTACATACGATGAATCAACTCCGCCGGACAAAAAGCTTCCGACCTCAGTATCCGCCGTCAAATGAACCTTGACCGAGTCTTCAAAAACTGCTTCAATTTTCTCTACCGCATCGGAAAGTGTAAGCGACTCATCCGTAGCAAACTGCGGGTCCCAGTATTCCTTAATCTCAAGTCCCTCCTGCTCCGAAAATTTAAGAAAATGGCCGGGTGCAAGCTCATAAATCCCTTTGAAGAAGCTCTCCGGTTTTGCGGAAAACTGAAAGGACAGGTAGCTGTAGATTGCCTCCTGGTTCAATTCCTGCTTCACAGAGGAATGCTTCAGAATCGACTTAATCTCCGAACCAAACACCAGCTCTCCCGCCGCAGGATGCGTATAGTAAAACGGCTTAATACCAAAGCCGTCTCTTGCGGCAAAAAGCTTCTTTTCCCTGATATTCCAGATAACAAAGCAATACATCCCCCGCAGCCTGGAAAGAAGGGATTCCCCGTACTCCTCGTAACCATGAAGCAAAACTTCGGAATCACTCTCGGTCGTGAAGATATGTCCTTTGCTCTTAAGCTCCGTACGAATCGACTCGTAATTGTATATTTCACCGTTAAAGGTCAGTACCATGCTCTGATCCTCATTGAGAATCGGCTGCTGTCCGTTTGTGATTCCGATAATGCTCAGTCTGCGAAATCCAAGTCCTATCGCAGAATCCTCGTAATATCCAACGGAATCCGGTCCCCGGTGGAGGATGACCTCTGTCATTTTCCGCAGTTCCTCCTGATGCAGCTTTGCATTTTTATAATCAACATATCCGGCTATTCCACACATCGCACTACCCCTTTCCGTACATTTACGTTCTTTTAGATTTTATCCTCTTTTTTCACTCTGAAACATTTCATATTTCGTTGCATGTCAAAAGGGTATTCAAAGAAAATTTTATCCCTCTCACACCATTCTGTCAATAATGAAAAAAATACTTTACAAATCTGCTTCTTTTACATTATAATGAAGCCAAAGGATTTTTTGTTTCTTAATGATGATATTCCGATTCAAAAAAGTGAGAAAGGAGGCTTGCTTATGTTGAATGTCTATAACTATTACGTTCAGGATTATGTATCCCGCACAACGCGTTATACTGCCCACAAGCAGCGTGAGCTGCGCGATATCTACAAAAGCATTGTCAAGCTGTCTGCCTCCGAGCCACTTTTTAAAATCGAGCTGTCCGAAAAAAAACAGGAAAATGCACTTCAGATCAAGGAAAATGCACTTTTCCTCCGTGAGGTAACCGGCTCACTGCAAAACACCTCACTCCTTCGTTCGGCCAGTCTGGTTTCTTCGGATTCGTCTGCCGTTTCGGCTGCCTTTTTGCATCGCATGGATCTCAATTCACCGGAGCTTAGCGACTCCCTTGATGTCGAGGTATTGTCTCTGGCTGCCGGTCAGAAAAATACCGGTTACCGTCTGGATTCCGAAGCTTCTCCCCTTACGCCGGGCAGCTACAGCTTCCGGATTTCGTCCGGGCATGAGAATTATTCGTTCCGTTTTCAGGTCGCGGAAAATTCCCCTGCTTTCGAGCTTCAGAGCAAGCTTGCCGATTTCATCAACAAAACCGGAATCGGACTTACTGCACAGGTTTCCTATAACAAGGAGCTGTCCATCAGCCGTATGGAGCTTAGTGCAGACCAGACCGGTGCATACGGGAAAAGCAGCTTCTCACTTCAGGATACAGAGCTTCCGGAGGGCGCAAAAAAAGGCATTGTCGAAACCCTCGGTCTTGACCGCGTAACGACAGAGGCCGGGAATGCACGCTACACCGTCAACGGCACGCCATATGAATCCACGGAAAATACTGCTGTTTACCGTGATTTGCTCCGGCTCCGTTTTCACCGGACGACAGATGAACCGGTAACCGTACACCCGGTTGCTGACAGTCTGGCAGCCTATGATGCACTCGAAAGCTTCACGTCCGGCTACAACGCCCTGATTCAGGTCGGGAAAAAGACCCTTGATGAGAATAAAAGCTCTGCCTACCTGCTTCAGACGCTTTCTCATCTGGTTTCTGCCAATTACTCTGCTCTTTCGTCCGCAGGAATTACCGCCGATGAAAGCGGATATCTTTCCCTGCGCATACCGCAGGCAGAAAATGAATCGCTTCCGAAGGAAACAGAGCATTTATTTTCCGGGGACAGTTCCTTTTTAAAGTCCTTAAACGACCGTCTGGACAGTATGATTCTGAATCCTATGCGCTTTGTGGACAAAAAACTGGTTATCTATCCGAATCCGAATACACCGTTATCGGAGCGTACCAGCCCATATACAACCTCGCATTACAGTGGAATGCTGTTTAATTACTACTGCTAGGAAAACGTTGATTCATGCTTTTCCCTGATTTCCCGTTTTTTCCGGAAATTACCTGAGAAATTAACGATTTCACAATTATTTTGCCACATAACTGCCTTATTCCGACCATAAACTAAGGTCGTTACAGTATATTTCAGAAAGAGGCTGACATGTTTTATCAGAAGCAAAACCATTTTTACATAACACAGAAGAAGCTTTTTCAAGGAATCCTTTTTGTGCTGGTTTTTACCTTTTCCTGTCTGGCACTGAAGGGTTCCTTTTCTTTTCCTTCCGCAAAGGACTATGAGATCATGGTGCTTTGGAAGGAAGCAGTAACCAATGAGGAAGCGGCTGACCGACTTTCCTCCCTTATGGAACAATTTACGCTTACGGATCATATTTCGGATTTGTCCGTCTGTACGGTTCACACGAGCCACCCGGCAAAATTGCTTGCTGCCTTAAACCGGGCAGATGAGGTCCGTATTGCAGAGCTGAACACGTATACTACGCTGTCCTCGCTTTCCGATTCTGAGTTTTACCCAACCCAGTGGGCACTGGACAATCCGGGAGAGTATCCTTACTACATCAATAATCTCTCTGTGCTTCGTCCATCGGTTGCAGACATTGACATTAACCTTCCCGAGGCCTACAGTCTTTTAGCAGAACGACCGGATACCCGAAGCGTAACCGTTGCAGTCATCGATACCGGAGTTGACATAAACCATCCTGCTTTAGCTGACCATATCTGGATAAACGAAAAGGAAATCCCCGGAAACGGAATCGATGATGACGGAAACGGCTATGTGGATGACGTTTGCGGATGGGACTTCTACCACAATGATAACACAGTTTGTCATTACGGCACCACGGAGGATGAACGTATCACTGCTCTGGCTGAGGACGACGACACGCACGGAACGCACTGTGCCGGCATCATTGCCGCTTCCGGTTCCGTTGTCGGCGTAGCATCCGGTGTTGACGTACGCATTTTACCGCTCAAAATTCACGGAGGGACCAACGCCTCCGGTACAATTGCAAATGCGGTAAAGGCCATCAAATACGCCCAGCTTATGGGAGCAGATATCTGCAACCTTTCGTGGGGCACCGTGACGTACAGTGAACTGCTGGAGACCGTTATGCGGGAAGCCGATATGCTTTTTGTCGTTGCTGCCGGGAACAATAGTGCAAACAACAACGCAGCACCGCTTTACCCGGCCAGCTTTTCGCTTGACAATATGATTTCCGTTGCCTACATCACTCCGTTCGGTACTCTGGCCGCAGATTCCAACTACGGCACCTCCTCGGTAGACATTGCCGCTCCGGGACAGGATATTTACAGTACGGTTGTTGGGGGCGGCTACCGTTACCGTTCCGGAAGCTCCATGGCAACCCCGGTTGTTACCGGTGTTGCAGCCCTGTTATACGCCCAGGGAGATTCTCTTTATCCGCAGAATGTAAAAGAAATCATCCTGCAGACGTTAAAACCCCTTCCTTCCCTGGACGGGTATGTACGTTATGCAGGAATCCCGGATGCAGCCGCAGCTCTTATGGCAAGTGACCTGCTCGTCTCCGATACAACCGCCCCGACACTGGCTCCAACCACCTCTTTCCACGAAAATGAGATTCTCGTGGAGCTTCATCCGGAGGACTTGGGCGGCAGTGGTTACCGCATGATTTCCTACGCTGTCGGAAAACGCTACATCAGCTACTTCAGGCATGGAACTGCGGGCTTTGTTCTGAAGCAGCCATCGCTTGTACTTTCCAAGTCCGGCACCTATACCTTTTATATCAGTGACTATGCCGGAAATGAAAACACCGTGATTTACGAAGTTATGGATGACAACACACCACCTGCAGTTACGGCATCGTACCGCAAAACGCCGGACGGTAGCTACATTGTCTCCCTTCAGGTGACCGTCGAAGAAAGCGGTGTTCGCCAGCTGCGTTATCAGCAGGGTTTCCACACCATAGAGAATCTGCAATCCTTCGGCTTTGACTTGGATATTGAAAATCCGACCTTTACTTCCCCGTTTGAGGGGGTCTACTCGGTTTTTGTATCAGATTACCGCGGAAACAAAGCCGCCTATGAGATTCAGGTTCGCTATAACGCTACAAAACGTATTTTCCTCAGCACACAGGAAATCACCCTTACCGTTGGCGAAACCTTTCGTCCACAGGTGCTGCTCTTTCCGTCTGACGCTTCAGACACGCCAGAGCTTTATCTCAACGGGGTAGGCATAGCAGAGCTTTCGGAGGACGGAACCGTCACCGCTCTTTTACCGGGTACGGCACTTCTTTCCGTAACCGCAGGCTCTGTCGAAAAGACCTGTCTGATTCATGTGGTGGAAAAAGCAGAACCGCTGCCGGAGACTACCGAACCATCGATGCCGGAGGACAATGCAGAAGTGCCGGAGGACAATGAACCTCCAACGACAGAGGATAATGCAACTCCAACAACTGAAGTTAATGAACTTCCAACATCGGAAAGGGATACTCTCCCTTCCGATGTACCGGAACAAGCTGGGGAATAAATTATTACTGTAAACGATACTCGCTTATGGTGCAAAAAGGGAACTGCCCTTTAATGGCATTCACTTAGGAACCACGAATAATAACATTTTTTGATTGACATTCCAAATGGTTTCAAATAAAAAGACCACACAACAGGCTACCATGTCTGCTGTTTGGTCTTTTTCGGTTTATGTAACTATCTGTTTTATCCCATATTCGTCAATGCACTTTGCATGTTCGAGAGAACATTTTCTGATATCAGGATATATTTGCCGTGGTCACAGTTTAAGACCCCTATGAAATTACACTGCTCTCAAACTATGAAGAGGCAGAATTAACTCGTGAAGCAACTTGTTCCAAAAAGGAACAAGTTCAAATTGAAGGTGGTCGTGAGGTAAAACGTCATTTACAAATAAACTCTAAAATCCCTTAGTAGCACCACCGTTCAGCAGCGTCTTTTTATTATAAAACCATTCTGAATCTTATCCTTCCTCTTTTAACCAATATCCTCTGCGGATACAGCCGGGATATCCCGACGGATTTCAAGCTCAGATTCGATAATTGTAACACTCAGCTGTTTTATCAGGTCTATCTCATACGGCCTTACATCCTCACCACGACTGTTTTGGATGACGCGAACAACCGGACGAAGCGGCATGCCGGCGTTCTGCCTGCAAACAAGTGCAATGCTTTGGTCTGACAACCGGATCATGGAACCGTTTGGGTAAATCGCGAGCTGCTGGGTAAATAAGCCGACCAGCTTACAGTCAAATTCCTTCTGGCTTTTCTCTAAAAGGAACTCCATTGCTTTTCGTGCCGGCCACTTTTTCCGATAACACCGGTCTGTTGTCAGCGCATCATACACATCCGCTATGGCAACAATTCGTGCAAATTCACTGACCTCAGCTCCCGAAAGTCCCCGCGGATATCCGCTGCCGTCCAGACGTTCATGATGTGTATAGGCAATCTGTCTTGCCTGCTCCGGCATGTTCGGAACCCTCATAAGCGTCTGATAGCCATAAAGCGCATGCATCTTAACGTACTCATACTCCTGCTTACTTAACGCACCTTCCTTATACATAACCGAATGCTCGATAATGATCTTTCCGATGTCATGAAGCAGGGTTCCCAGCCCAAGAATACTCAGGGTCTGTTCATTATACTTCAGCTTTCGCCCAATCATCAGCGCATACACCATGGTACTGACGGAATGGGTAAAGGTGTACTCATCATTTGAGGCAATATCATTCAGGCTCACCTGAACATCCGGATTCTTCAAAATGTCGGTAATAACCATATCCACACAGCTTTCCAGCTCTCTTACGTCCAGACGGTCCGTTGCCGCAAATTTCTGTGCAGTCTCCTGAAGCACCTGCTTGCAGTTTGCGCGGGTCACATCCGAAATAGCATCCGGAATCTCGATATCCGCACTCTTTTCGTCTTCCACATACACATATTCAATACCCATGTTGCGCAAATTTGGAACATACCGCTCCACATTGCTCTTTCCGACCGGAAGGATCAGAGCGTCCTTGTTCGTTACCGCACGTGCAATTTTCATATCCGGTTTTAACATATCAATTGAAATAAGCCGCATTTTTGGTCCTCCTTCCAGTCAAAGAAAATTCTCTTGACCTTCATGATACCATACTTTGCGGCTCAACACAAGTCCCAGACCTTACCCACATTCGGCAGCATGCCTCAAAATGCTTAGCCTTCGGACTTCATTGCTTCAATTGCTTTGATTTTCGTTGCACGTCGTGCAGGGAAATATCCCGATAAAACACCTACCAGCATACCAAAGGCTGCTGCGGCAAACGGAAGCCAGAACGGAATCACGGAAAGCTTTGTTTCTACTGCCTCTCCTACAAGGGAACCGAGCAGACTTCCTCCATACTTGTTAATCAGGTACGAAAGAATATAGCTGATTCCGATTCCGATGATACCGCCGGTCAATCCTATCAGCCCTGCCTCCAGCAGAAACTGCCGCTTTACATCCCGTACAAGACAGCCCAATACCTTCATGACACC
>CALZBV010000063.1 GCA_945622055.1 uncultured Clostridia bacterium | reverse complement strand
GGAGGGTTAATTCGCCGAGAGTTTCCTTTGCTTTTACCAAAAGGTTGGCGAGCGTTCCCTGAATATCGGCAAAATGTCTCGTATAATCGGAGAAAACAACAGTACCGTCCGGGGCTAAAATCGCGACCTTAACGGTGGTGGAACCGATGTCAATTCCGAGAGAATAATAAGTTCTTTTTTCTGCCATAACAAATCCTTTCCTTCTATGCTGAGCTGATAAATCGTCAGAAATAGCCAAAATGATACATACTTGTTTATTATACGACACCATTTCCCAGTATGCAAGAAAAAAACTATGAAAGTTTGTCGTGAAAACTATGAAAACTTAATGTGAGATGTAAGATGAAACATTGTGTCCGTCAGGAGAAAACCAATTAAGAAATCGTGTGAATAAAAGACGGACGGGTTGCAATTTCTGTCTGAACACATAGAATAAATGGAAAGGAAAACAGGAGTGTAGCTATGGCCACGTTTGATACCTGTAACGGCGTAATCTATACGATAAAAAAGGGAGATACTCTTTATGCACTGAGCCGGAAATTCCGGGTTCCGCTGGCACGTATTTTGCGCGCGAATCCGTATATTGACATTTACAACTTAAAAATCGGTGACCAGATTTGTATTCCGAAGTGCCCGGATTGCAACCCATTTTATCTTATGACATATGTGATTAAGGTAGACGAGAGTTTGCTTGATGTTTTGAACCGGTTTGGAATTGAACTGGAGGATTTGTTAAAGTTTAATAACCTGAACGGAATAATGATTCAGCCGGGCTCCAAGCTGCAGATTCCGGTAAAAAAGGAGCCGAGGGAAAACGAAGAGGAATCGTAGGAAAAGAAAGAAGCTGCAGAAAAAGGAGAGGAAAGGTCGGGAGCACGACGGAATGCGTGCTCCCGGAACTTTCGTAAACAAAGAAGCTAATCAAAAGGGGCAGAATTACCATAAAGAAATGAATATATTAACAAGAATGCGGATTGAATCGGTACCGTATTTATGTTAAGATTTCAGTATGGAGAGTGGAGTGCAAAGAACGATGAAAAAGAATTTTAAAGATTTTAAAGATAGAGGAATGGTATGCAGGCATTAAAAAAGAGTGATTATTTTTTTGATTTACCGGAGGAACTGATTGCACAGGATCCGTTAGAGGACCGCTCGGCCTCACGGCTTTTAGTTGTGGACAAGCATACCGGTGAATTTACGCACCGGATTTTTCGGGATATAACAGAATATCTTCGTCCGGGAGACTGCCTTGTGCTTAACAACACAAAGGTGATTCCGGCAAGACTGATTGGAGAGCGCCTGATTGATGCTTCCGGGATAAAGCCTGGTTTTGTGCCGGGGGCACCCGGTGCGCAGATTGAGCTTTTGCTGTTAAAGCGCCATGAAAGGGATGTTTGGGAAACCCTTGCAAAGCCGGGCAAAAAGGCAAAGACCGGAACGAAGATTTCGTTTGGAGACGGGAAGCTGATCGGAACGGTGGTAGATGTGCTTGACGATGGAAACCGTATGGTGCAGTTTTCTTACGAGGGTATTTTTGAAGAGGTTCTGGATACGCTTGGGCAGATGCCTCTGCCTCCATATATTACGCATAAGCTTCAGGATAAGAACCGTTACCAGACGGTATATGCAAAGTATGAGGGCTCCGCGGCTGCGCCTACGGCCGGTCTTCACTTTACACCGGAGCTGTTGGCGCAGATTGAAAAAATGGGTGTTACGATTGCGACGGTGACACTTCACGTCGGACTCGGAACGTTTCGTCCGGTTAAGGAAGAGAATATATTAGACCATCATATGCACACGGAAGCCTATCAGGTGCTTCCGGAGGAAGCAGAGAAAATCAATCGTACGAAGGCAAACGGCGGAAGGATTATCTGCGTCGGAACGACGAGCTGCCGTACGGTAGAGTCTGCATCGGATGAAGCCGGTATCCTGCATGCAGGCAGCGGTGATACGGATATTTTCATTTATCCGGGATACCGGTTTAAGATGCTGGATTGCCTGATTACAAATTTTCACCTTCCGGAATCCACACTTTTGATGCTGGTATCTGCACTTGCCGGAAGAGAACACGTGCTTGCCGCGTACAAAGAGGCAGTAAAGGAACGATATCGGTTCTTTTCCTTCGGAGACGCATGTTTCTTTACGGATTTGGAAAGGAAGGAGGAATGAGATGAAAACAGAGCAGTGGGATGATATGACGGAAGGAATGAAGGAAGAGCCTTCGGTCGTAACAGATTATCTGGAGACGATGTTTGATGAGCTTTCCGAGGAGGATATCGTCGGATTTTACGAGACGGTATTTGAGAAAAAGCCGGAAGCGGACGGGAGAGAGGAGATTTTTTCGGAGCTTTTGGAGGAGCTTTATGTTCTGACCGAAGAAAAGCCGAAGGAATTTGCGGAACTGATGAAGCTTGTGAAGAAGAAACTGGTGAGATAACATTAAAAGGAGGTTTTTTATGCCGAAAGCAGCAAAAACAGGGATTTACCGCAATCTGTTTGCAGAATGCGGGATTTCAGAGGAAGAGGTAAACCAAAAGATTGCAGATACGTTCCGGACGATGTTTTACGGAAGCGAGGACGAGCGTATTTTCCATCTTGCAGGGGATGATATGGGATACATGGAGGACACCGGGAACCATGACGCCAGAACTGAGGGCATGTCCTACGGTATGATGATGTGTGTCCAGCTTGACAAAAAGGAGGAATTTGACCGTCTCTGGAAGTGGGCTAAGACGTATATGTACATGGAAGAGGGCTGGAATTCCGGTTATTTCGCATGGTCCTGCCAGACGAACGGAACCAAAAATGCACACGGACCGGCACCGGACGGAGAAGAATTTTTCGCAATGGCGTTGTTCTTTGCAGGAAAACGCTGGGGAGACGGAGAAGGAATTTTCAATTATACCGCAGAGGCCAAAAAACTGTTACATACGTGTGTACATAAGGGAGAAAATGGAACTGAGGGCGGACCGATGTGGAATCCGTCCAATAAGCTGATTGAATTTGTGGTAGGATGCGGTTTCTCAGACCCTTCGTATCATCTTCCGCATTTCTATGAGAAGTTTGCGGAGTACGCAAACGAAGAGGACAGAGCCTTCTGGAAGGAGGCAGCGGCTGCTTCCAGAGCCTATCTGAAAAAGGCATGTCATCCGGTGACCGGACTGAATGCAGAGTATGCGGAATACGACGGCTCTCCGAAGGTGCTTTCCAAAGATGAAATCGGGATGTTCGGAACCCGTCATGACTGGTTCTACAGTGATTCCTACCGTACGATTGCCAATATCGGACTGGATTATGAGTGGTATGGTGAGGACGAGGAGCTTCGTGCGATTGCAGACCGTCAGCAGAAATTCTTCGGTGAAACAGTGGCAGACCGTCCGGAGCAGACGTATTTTGTTGACGGTACGGTGTTAGACCAGCCCGCACTTCACCCGGTCGGACTTCTGGCTACGAATGCACAGGCGTCCCTTGCAGCCAAGGGACCGTTCGCAAAGGAGTTCGTGCTGAAATTCTGGAATACGCCGCTTCGTACCGGTGACCGAAGATATTACGATAACTGTCTGTATATGTTTGCACTTTTGGCACTGTCCGGAAATTACAGGGCATGGTAAATATGTAAAAGCTATCCGCTCACATTACAACAGTTTTCCGAAAAGCGCCCGGCGTCATGCCGGTACTTTTTTTGAACTGGCGGATGAAGTGGTAGACTTCGTTGTAGCCTGTTTTGGCGGCAATCTGGCTGATGGAAAGTTCAGTGGAGGTAAGCAGGAGCTTTGCCTGTTCGAGCTTGGCACCTATTACCTCGGTCATACAGGTGACGCCAAAGGCTTTTTTGTAGCATACCTGAAAATAAGCCGGGGAAAGATGTGCCATTGCAGAGAGCTCCTCGACAGTCCATTGCTTTTCAGGGGAAGCTAAAATTGCATTTCGTACGGAAAGCAGGTCATAGTAATGCGGAACGGATGTGTTCCTTTGCTGGCTCTTTACCCATTCTTCCGACACCTTTACGAGAAGACAGCGGATGAGCAGGTCGATGGAGCGTGCAGCAAGACGGTGGTCGGAGGAATGCTCATTATAGATCAGGCGCAACAGGTCCGGAATTGATGTATCATTTGAATAATAGATTGGAGTATTCAAAGGAAAGGTCAATTCTGAAAGAAAAGAGGTGCGGTTCTCGACCGCAAAATGCAAATAGTCATCGATGTATTCGTCCCCGTTTGCAAAATATTTGTAAGGGGTTCCGGAGTCAATCAAAAACATGCACGGCTCGGTCAGAGTATAGGTTTTATCGCCTAAAAGCAGTGTTGTACTGGAATGAAAGCGTAAAAAGACAAAGTCAATCTGACCGTGCTTTTTCTGCTCGATAAAGCCCGGTCTCTGTACACTGTTAATTGCCATGAAATGAATGTACATATTTTCTGCCTCCGAAAAAAGAATAAGTCAATCTATTGCAATTATACACTATTGTGGAAATACTTTCAAGACGATATAATAATAATAAATATATAATTGGCGGGGATATAAGCCTTTGGTCTGATATGGGGCGGGGGTATATCGTTTGCCTTGAAATTGACAGGAGGATTTGCATGAAGGTAACAGGACAAAATCCGGTACTTTACACGGACTATCCGGACCCGGATGTGATTCGTGTGGAGGATACTTACTACATGGTAAGCACTACCATGCATTTTATGCCGGGCTGCGTGATTTTACGTTCCTATGATCTGATTCATTGGGAGATTGCTTCGTATGTGTATGACAGTCTGGACAACACACCGGGACAGTGTCTTAAGGACGGTAAGGGCGTCTATGGAAAAGGAATGTGGGCGGCTTCCCTCCGGTATCACAAGGGGAGCTTTTATGTCTGTTTTGTTGCAAATGATACCGGAAAAACGTATCTGTACACGTCAAAGGAGGTAACGGGACCCTGGCGGAAGCAGACCATTGAGGGCTTTTTTCATGACAACTCTCTTCTGTTTGACGACGACGGAAGAGTCTATATTGCCTACGGAAACCGTGAGATTTACATTACCGAACTGAACGATACACTGACAGCGCCGAAGGAGGGCGGTCTGCATCGTATGGTTGTACGTGATACGGATGCGGCGATGCTTGGTTATGAGGGCACGCATTTTTACAAAATCAACGGTACCTACTATCTGTTTTTTATTCACTGGCCAAAGGGTGGGCTTCGTACGGAGAGCTGTTTCTGCTCGGATTCGCTGACAGGGGAATTTACCGGTGGGGATGTGCTCCAAAGTGATCTGGATGAGCGTCATTCCGGCTGTGCACAGGGTGGAATCGTGGATACCCCGGAGGGAGACTGGTATTCCATTGTATTCCAGGATCATGGAGCAATCGGGCGTATACCGGTGCTCGTACCGGTAACCTGGAAAAATAATTTTCCGGTGTTTGGGGCTGATGGTGTAACGCCAAAGACCGTTACGGTTTCTTCAACCAGACCGGAGTATGAGTATGAACCGCTCTGGTGCAGTGAGTTTTTTGAGGAGGCGTTGGGTGCAGACGGTTCGGCGGTTCTGAAAAAGCCGTGGCAGTGGAATCATACCCCGGATTTTTCATTGATATCGCTGGATAAAGAGAGAAATTCAGTTCGGATTACGACAGGAAAGGTTTGCAGCACTCTCGTGCAGGCAGCCAATACCCTGACGCAGAGAACGGCAGGAGAGCATTGTGCCGCGGAGGTTACGCTGGATGCAGGGAAGCTAAAGGATGGAGATTATGCCGGACTTTGTGCATTAGAGGGAGATTACGGCTGCATTGCCCTTAGAAAAGAAAACGGCACATATTCCCTGGTACAGCTTACGCAGAAAAAGACAGAGCAGGCAGGACGAATGGGAGGCTTTGATGCAGAACCGTGTGAGCTTCTTTGCGAGCTTATGGCGCAAGACAGGGTAACGCTTCGTATGGAATGTGATTTTTCGAAGGGAAAAGACGTAGCGGTATTTTCTTACCGGACTGCCGCTTCTGCAGAGTTTCAGAGGCTTGGCACGGAAAAACAGCTTTCCTTCCGACTGGATCATTTTTGCGGCTGCCGCTTCGGATTGTTTGTATTTTCCACAAAGGAGGCAGGGGGAACAGCGGAGTTTACGGATTTCATTTATCATACGGACTGGAAAGGAGGTTCCGCAGAATAAATTGCGGACAGTATTATGAGAAAGCAGATTATTTTAGCAGGAATTGCAGGAGTTTTACTGACAGCCGCTGTTGCAGGCTGTGCAAAGAATGGCGATGCAGATAACACGACGCCGACGCCGGTTGTAACGGAAGGCCCGGAGGTTACTCCGGATGCTACCCCTGAGATTACGGAAGCGCTGACGGCCACTCCGGAGCCGACGAAGGAGCCGGTGGTAACGGAGGAGGTAAAAAAGGAACAGAAGAAGATGACGACGGCAGAGCTGGAAGCAAAGTGGAAGGAGCTGTATGAAAGTCAGGAGCTTACAAAGACCTTAAAGGCTATGGGTTACGATACGCCGGTTATGACGCAGCGTCTCGGAGCTGACCCGTATGCGATTGTGTATGAAGGCAGAGTATATCTTTATATGACCGGTGATGTTGTGGAGTATTACGGAAAGAACGTGCAGAATAACAGCTACAGCAAGATTAACAAGATTAACGTGGTTTCTTCTGATGATCTCGTAAACTGGACCGACCATGGAACGATTTATGCCGCAGGAAAAAGCGGTGCTGCAACCTGGGGAAACAATTCCTGGGCTCCGGCTGCCTGCTATAAGGAAATTGACGGAAAGATGCAGTTCTTCCTCTATTTTGCAAACGGTGGAAACGGAATTGGAGTTCTGGTAGCTGACAGTCCGGTCGGACCGTTCAAAGACCCGATCAAAAAGGCTCTGATTTCCCGTCAGACACCGAACTGCGGAAATGTTGACTGGCTGTTTGACCCGGCTGTTCTGGTAGATGATGACGGAAATGCATATATATATTTCGGTGGAGGTGTTCCTGCAGGAAAGGTTTCTTATCCGGGAACGGCGAGAGTGGCAAAGCTCGGTGCGGATATGATCAGTCTGGACGGCGATCCGGTTGCAATTGATGTTCCATTCCTGTTTGAAGACTCCGGTATTAACAAAATCGGCGATACGTATTACTATTCCTACTGCTCTAACTGGCAGACGGACCAGGATCCGGAATTGTCCGCAGAGCTTGGACTTCGCAGTGCGGAGATTGCTTACATGACCTCAAAGAATCCGATGGGACCGTTTACCTTTGGCGGTGTAGTCCTGAAGAATCCGGGAGTATATTACGGCTGCTACGGAAACAACCACCATTGCATGTTTGAGTTCAATGACGAATGGTATATTACATACCATACGCAGATTCTGGAAAAGCCGATGGGTATTTCCGGCGGATACCGCTGTACAGGAATTACGAAGATTAATGTGAATGAGGACGGAACGATTTCCAAAGTAGAAAAAGCAACCCGTAACATGCTTAAGCAGACGAAGAATTTTGATCCTTACCAGGTGGTACAGGCTGAGACGATGGCTACCATGGCAGGACTTAATACCATTCAGGAGGGTATGGTAAGTAAGACCTACGGCTCCGGTAATATGGCGCTTGATGAGATTGAGTCCGGAGACTGGCTTGCATTGTATGGCGTTGATTTTGGCGAAAGCGGTGCAAAGAGCTTCATGGCATCCGTTCGTGCAGGCGAAGGAGTAACAGGTATCATTCAGCTTCGTCTGGACAGCACGGACGGTGAGGTAATCGGCTACCTTCAGATTGGTGAACACATGGACGGTCAGTGGCACGAGATTTCCTCCGAGCTGCTTACGACGGTAACCGGCGTTCACAATCTGGTTATGGTATTCGGCGGTGAAGGGTATCAGGTAGATTACTGGCAGTTTTCAAAGTAAATTGTCAAAACAGTTGCCTTTTCAGGCAATTTTCAAGCGGGGTCTGTCATTTAGGCCTCGCTTTTTGTGAAATCTGCTATTGTTTTTTATGGGATAAATCAGTTTCTTTTCGAATACTTAAGTTTTTCTTTTTTTGGCCGCATATTTGTATGAAGCTCATTGACGCAGTATCGAATTTTTATTATAATCAGTGTAATGTTATTGATTGGAGGGAGCAGTCTGACTGCGAGGTGTATGAGTGAAACGAAGAAAAAGAAAAATAACGCAGGGATCCTTTTACTGATGATTTTGGGCGGGCTTTTTGTGTCTGCGGGGGTCAGCGCGCTTACGGTATTGATTTTATTGTCCTTAATGGTTTTTGGAACGGTGGTTGCTCTTTTGGTAGAGGCATTCTGGGTTGCACTGATTTTGGCAGTAAAAAAGAAGGCAAAGGAAAAAAGAAATATTTCTTCACTGACCTCAGTTCTGACGTTAACGGGCATTCCTACGGTTGTCTGGGGAATTGTATTTGGTGTGGTGCTATTCCTTGATGAAAAGGGTGTGTTTGTGCAGAGCACAGCTGCATTTGCTAACTTTCGCGGTTTGTTCTGGGTAATCTGGAGTATGGCGGGAATCATTTGTTCCGCAATTGCACTGATTTCTGTGATTTTGTTCTGTATCGTGGAGTACATGCGTTCACAGAATACCGGAAGAATGCTTTGATTTTCATTGTTTATGGTTGATTTTGGTTTTTTTGAAAATGGTTATTTACAAACATTTTTTGATGTGCTAGAATAAGGGCGTCAAAAATCATAAGAGAAGCAGAGTAGAAATTTGCGCGTTAAGTGTTTGTTGGACGGGGAGTTGCCGGCAGAACGAAAAGAGAAATCTTGCGGTGCAGATTTCGCATCCCGCTGCTACAAATATAGGATTCTCCTATCGTTGTAGCTATTTGCAAGGGACGACCGCGGTCGGCGGTGTTCTTTTCTGCGATTGCGACATAAAACGAAAGGAGGATTTTTTTATGCGATTGAAAGAATCTGCAAAGGAATTCAAAAACGTAAAGTCGCTGGTAATGATGGCAATGCTTCTGGCGCTGCGACTGGCACTCGGTTTTGCAACCACAATTCAGATTACGGAGAGCATCAAGATTGGGTATACAATTTTTCCGACGACGATTGCCTGTATGATGTTCGGTCCGCTGCCGGGAATGGTAATGGGGGGTGCGGCAGACCTTCTTGGCTTTATGCTAAAGCCGACAGGACCTTTTTTCCCTGGCTACACGCTTGACAGTATGGTGGCGGGACTGCTTTACGGATACGGATTTTATAAAAGGGATAAAATCAGTGTAGTTCGTGTTGCAGCTACCCTGCTTAGTGTAACGGTAATTGTGAATCTCTGCATGACGACGACCTGGGTCAGCATCCAGTACGGAGTGAAGGATTTTGGGTTGTTTTTCCGTGATACGGCGACTGCGTGGGAGAGCTTTAGGCTGAAGTTTCAGGCGATTTTTGGGGCACGTTTCATCAAAAATGCATGTATGCTTCCGATTAATTCCATAGGAGTTTATTTTCTGCTTAACGCTGTACGCCGGGTTTCGTTTCTGAACAGAGAATTTGCAGGAATGCATAAGAGCATGAAATAAGAATCGGCTGGCAGCCGGAAAAGAGGCGAAAACGTGGAGCATATGACCTACGAAAAGGCAATGGAATATATCCATGGACTTTATTGGCGCGGAAAGAAAAACGGCCTGGAAAAGACGAGGGAGCTTCTTTTGCTTTGTGGAAATCCGGAAAAGGAGCTTCGCTACATCCATATTGCAGGAACGAACGGAAAAGGGAGTACTGCGGCGATGCTTTCCAATATTTTAGAGAAGGCCGGGTATCGTACCGGATTATATACCTCCCCGTATATTGTCCGGTACAATGAGCGGATTTCGGTAAATCATGCGGATATAGCTGATGAGGAGCTGGCAGGACTTACCGAAGAACTGGCTGCCTGTGTTGAGAAAATGGAAGAGCCGCCGAGTGAATTTGAGTTTGGAACGGTGCTTGCCCTGCTGTATTTTAAAAGGCTTTCCTGTGATGTGGTTGTACTGGAAGCAGGGCTTGGTGGAGAATTTGATTCGACGAATGTGATTCCGGCTCCTGTGGTAAGTGTGATTACAGCGCTTGGATACGATCATACTGCGATTTTGGGAAAAACGATGACGGAAATCGCCACGGCTAAGGCAGGCATCATTAAGCCCGGCAGCAGGGTTGTTTTTTATGGAGAGGAACCGGAAGGAGAAGCAGTAATCCGAAAACGCTGCGAAGTCTGTGGAAATTCTTTGGTACTTCCGGATTTTACCGCGCTTTCCTCGGAGGAGGCGTCTGAAACGGTAGAGGAGGCACTAAAGCGCGGAGTACTTCCAAAACAAAGATTTTCATATCGTAACCGGAAGCATCTGAACCTGTCGCTTTCCGGACTTTACCAGAAAAAGAATGCAGCTTTGGTGCTTGAAACCATAGACCAGCTTCGGATGAGTGGATTTGAAATTACAGAAGAGGCGGTAAGAACCGGGCTGTCTACGGTTTTCTGGCAGGCAAGACTTGAGGTTGTGTCGTATCCTCCACTTCTTCTGGTAGATGGTTCCCACAATCCACAGGGGATGCAGGCAACGATGGAAGGTCTTGAGGAAATGTTTCCGGACCGGAGGTTTGTGTTTGTATTCGGAGCTATGGCAGACAAGGAGCTG
Organism: uncultured Clostridia bacterium; assembly: GCA_945622055.1. Taxonomy (GTDB): domain Bacteria; phylum Bacillota; class Clostridia; order Lachnospirales; family Lachnospiraceae; genus SIG307. Next base: position 396 of record CALZBV010000063.1, on the reverse strand, counting down.
GACCGCATGATTCCCCTCTTTTTACCAAAGGCAAAGCGTGTCTACGTGACGGCGCCTTCCATGCCGCGTGCCATGAGGGCAGAGGAGCTGATGAAGCTGTGTATACATCTGGCGCAGGAACAGAAGTGTGTCAGTGATTTTATTTGCTGTCCGGAAGTCTACGGAGCACTTACCAGGGTGCAAAAGGAAGCTGGTGATGAAATTGTTGTGATTATTGGCTCATTATATCTTGCCGGAGAAGTGAAAAACCTGCTTTCTGGGGCATAATTGCCTTGGAATGCAGGTTACTTTGATTTATAGGAATGCTTTTTATTCGTCGGAGGGTTCCGGTGCAAATACCTGAAGGGACTCATCGGAGCTGTTATAGCAGTAGCAAACGGTCTCCATAAAATCGGT
>CALZBV010000062.1 GCA_945622055.1 uncultured Clostridia bacterium | reverse complement strand
AGAAAAATACGGAACGTGGATATCTCTATGAAACAAGATTAAGCTTTGAGGGTGAGAGCAGGGAATACACAGCGTATCTGGATACCGGAAACCGTCTGAAATTATATGGAAGCAGTCTTCCGGTCATTGTTGCAAGAGAAGAACAAATCGAGGACTGGGTAATAAAGTCAAAGCTGCTTTGTCCGCAGAAATACATATGTCTGCCGTTTCACGGAGTAGGAGGAAAAGGGTTACTTTATGGTGTACGGGTAGATTGTGAAATTACAAAGGAACAGGGTGGATGCGTATATCATGGAATGGCGGCAGTGGTTGGAACACAGACGAGACTGTTTTTCGGTCGGGAGTACGAGCTGTTGCTGCAGCCGGAGTTTTTTGAGGTACGGTATCAGACACAAAACAATTGAAACAAAAGGATTCTTATAATCAGGGAAGGAGAAGGGCTATGTTATTAAGTGTTTCGGTACAGAACAAATTTCATTTTCGTATGATTCCAAATCTGGCTGCGTTATTGCTTGGTAAGTACGGGGAAATTCATTATATTGGAGGGTCAGAGGTGCTCCCGCCACCCGTTAGTATGGAGGAGGAGGCAGAAGCAATTGCTGCGCTTGGGTCTGACACGGCAGATGCGGCAAGGGCAGAGCTGGTAGAGCACAATCTGAGGCTGGTGGTTTACATAGCGAAAAAATTCGATAATACGGGCGTTGGCGTGGAGGATCTGATTTCAATCGGAACCATCGGTCTGATTAAAGCAATCAATACCTTTAATCCGGAAAAGAATATCAAGCTTGCGACCTACGCTTCCCGTTGCATTGAAAATGAGATATTAATGTATCTTAGGAGGAGCAGTCGTCAGAAAATGGAGGTTTCCATTGATGAACCGCTGAATGTGGATTGGGACGGAAATGAGCTTTTATTGTCGGATATTCTTGGGACGGATGAGGATGAAGTATATAAGGGAATGGAGGAGCAGGATAACCGGAAGGCGCTTGGACACGCCTTGTCCGGTCTAAATGACAGGGAACGGTTAATCATCGGTCTGCGCTATGGACTTTCCGATGGAAACGGAAAGGAGCATACACAAAAGGAGGTTGCGGATATGCTTGGAATCTCACAGTCCTACATATCCCGACTGGAAAAGAAAATAATGAAACGATTGAAAAAAGAAATGAGTGCTTAGGGCTCTTTTTCGTATAATTCAAAGGTGATTGGTACATCCTTACAATGAGGCAGGGAATTCATACCTGTTTATGACAGGAGGGAATGTGCCATGGCACTTTATAAGGTTGAAATCTGTGGAGTAAATACCGCAAAGCTTCCACTATTAAGCAGTGAGGAAAAGGAGGTATTGTTTAAAAAAATAAAGCAGGGAGACCACGCGGCGAGAGAGGAATACATCCGGGGAAATCTGCGGCTGGTGCTTAGTATTATCCAAAGGTTCTCGGGAAATAACGAAAATGTAGATGATTTGTTTCAAATCGGCTGCATCGGATTAATGAAGGCCATTGATAATTTTGACACAGAACAGGGAGTAAAGTTTTCTACGTATGCGGTTCCGATGATTATCGGGGAAATAAGGAGGTATTTGCGTGATAATAATGCAATCCGGGTCAGCCGTTCCATCCGGGATGTAGCGTATAAGGCTATTTATGCAAAGGAGATATTGCTTAAGGAATTAAACCGTGATCCGACGATTGCCGAAATTGCGGAACGGACCGGACTTTCCACGTAGGAAATCAATGAGGCATTTGATGCCATTCAGACCCCGGTATCACTTTATGAACCGGTGTACCGGGAGGGCGGCGATGCGTTGTATGTAATGGACCAGGTATGTGATAAGAAGAACCGGGAGGAGGCATGGGTTGAGGAAATCTCGCTGAAGGAAGCGATGAAACGATTGCCGGGAAGAGAAAAAATGATTATCGACATGCGTTTCTTTCATGGAAAAACACAAATGGAGGTGGCACAGGAGATTCATATTTCGCAGGCACAGGTTTCCAGACTGGAAAAAAATGCACTAAGAAGTATGAAAAAGTATCTGTCAGACCGAAAAAAATGAAACGGAAAAAACAGATACAGCGTAAAAACAGGACCGACTGCAAATTTGATGAGCAGTCGGTCTTTTGCTTGACAGATACTGAACAAAGTGCTAATATTACATCGGTTTACGTTTATTTTTACTTCTTATTCAAAAGGAGATGAAGGACTACTATGATACTGGCATTATTTGCTTTATGGCTGATTTTTAGTGGGAAAATAACCGGAGAGATTCTTTGTTTCGGTGTCGTGCTTTCTGTGGCGGTATATGCATTTTGCCGGAAATTTCTGGAGTATGACCCAAAGAAGGAGTGGAAGGCGGTCAGACTTTTACCGCAGGTGCTCTGGTACGGCTTCGTATTGGTAGCTGAGGTTGTGAAGGCAAATCTTGTCATGTTTTTTTGCATTCTCTCCCCAAAGTATGAAATGGAGCCGGTTCTGGTTACCTTTCATACGGACTTAAAGACAGACCTTGCGAGAACCGTACTGGCAAATTCGATTACCCTGACTCCGGGAACGATAACTGCAGAGCTTGCCGGAAACGAGCTTAGGGTACATTGTCTGGATAAGGATATGGCAGTTGGAATGGAGCAGTCGGTATTTGTTAAGCTTTTAAAAAGGATGGAAAAAACGGTACAGAAGTAGGAGGAACAAATGGAAACGGCGTATTCGGTTTTATATCTTGTTGTCATCATCGGCTATGCGCTTTGTATTTGCGGGTGTCTGCTGCGTGCAATCATTGGTCCGAAAACGATGGACCGGATTGTTGCGGTTAATATGATTGGAACGATGTCGGTTATCATGATTGCAATTGTATCATTGTATCTTTCAGAGGATTTTCTTCTGGATGTCGATTTGATTTATGCAATGCTTAGTTTCCTTGCAGTGGTTGTGCTGACAAAGGTATATATGGGTGTACATAAGGAAGAGGAAATCCGGAGGGAAAGAAAGCTGCAGAAGGAAAATCAAAGAGAAAAGGAGGAAAACGCGTGATGGAATGGCTTCGTTTTGGAATAATTGCGTTGTTTTTACTGGCTTCTTTGGTAACGGCAGTGGTTTCGGTTGCAGGAGTGTTTAAGTTTAAGTATATTCTGAACCGTATGCATGCGGCTGCAATGTGTGATACGCTGATGCTTCTGCTTGCAATGGTTGGGGTTGTGCTCTGCTACGGAGTTTGTGCAGCAACGTTAAAGGTGCTTCTGATTGTTCTCTGCATCTGGGTGGCAAGCCCGGTGTCGAGTCATCTGATTGCAAGACTGGTGGTTACTACGGACAAAGAGCTTGAGCAGGAATGTGAGGTGCGAAAGTAATGGCAATTATTTCGGTTATGTTACTCTCTTTTTTGGTCGTCTGTGCGATTGCGGTTGCTTTGTCCAAAAATTTACTGACTTCTATTGTTATTTTCATGTCCTATAGCGTCATTATGTCGGTTATCTGGATGATTCTGGAATCGCCGGACCTTGCGATTACGGAAGCCGCGGTCGGTGCAGGAGTAACCAGTGTGCTGTTTTATATTACGCTCAAAAAAATACATGCGATGAGGGGAGAAGAGGACGATGAAGCTGAGAAATGATTACGAGAAAACGCTTTGGCGTCGTCTGGTAAGATTTGTCGACGGAATAACCCTGCAGGAAATCGAAGAGCATGCAGAGGAGCTTCGTGAGGAGCTTGCGGAACAGCAGGAGGAATCCGATCAGAAGGCAGAGGCTGCTTTTGAGGCGGTACCGGAGCCGGAGAGCAGAGAGGAGCGCAGACGCCAGGCAGAAGAGGCGCATGCGAAGGAAGCGTCTGCAATGCTTGAAAAATATAAAAACTGGCCAAAGGAGCATGGAATTAAGATTTTTGGCAGATTGTATGCCTTGATGTCGGTTGTTCTTTGTGCGATTATCATTATCACACTGCTGGCTACGGTTTCCTATCTTCCGGAGTTCGGTCACGAGACGAATCCAAACAACAATGAAGTAGTCGAACGTTACAATGCGGATGGACTTGCGGAAACCGGTGCAACCAATGCCGTTGCCGGAATGATACTGGATTATCGTGCCTTTGATACCCTGGGAGAATCCCATGTGCTGTTTATCGCAGCGGTCTGTGTTATGATTTTGCTTCGCCTGGAATATACAAAGGACGGAAAACCAACGGATGTGCTTCGTTCTTCGGAAGAGAATGACCGCTTATATGAGCCGAAAAATGACAAAATACTCCAGCTTGCCGCAAAGGTTCTGGTTCCGGTCATTATTTTATTTGGAATATATGTGATTCTGAACGGTCATTTATCTCCGGGGGGCGGCTTTTCCGGTGGTGCCATCATCGGTGCCGGTCTGATTCTGTATGTCAATGCGTTCGGTTTTGAAAAGGCCGGTAAAATTATGAATCGTAAAAACTATGCGGTGCTTTCGGTCGTTCCGCTCCTGTTTTATGCAGCCGCAAAAGGATATTCCTTCTTTACCGGTGCAAACCATCTGGAGAGTGGGATTCCGAAGGGAACACCGGGACATATTTTGTCTGCGGGACTGATTTTACCGCTCAATATTTGTGTTGGGCTTGTGGTAGCTTGTACAATGTATAACTTCTACACCTTGTTCCGAAAAGGAGGTATGTAGAAATGGGACATTTGTTTTCGAATTATTATGAAGCAGTATCTGTTATTCTTTTCGGAATCGGGTTTACGACACTTTTGTTAAATCGAAACATGATTAAGAAAATCATGGGGTTCAATATCATGGATACGGCTATTTATTTGTTCCTTGCGGCTAAGGGCTATATTTTTAACCGGAAGGTACCGATTGTGACCGGTGAGGTGCCGACGCCGGAGCAGTACATAAATCCGATTCCGGCAGGGCTTGTGCTGACCGGAATCGTTGTGTCCGTCAGTGTAACAGCAGTCATGCTTTCTCTGACGATTCGTTTGTACCGTAGATATCATACACTCGATATTGACGAGATTACACGTCTGGTCAAGGAGGAAAAGTAATGGATTTTATTCGTAATTTTCCGTTTTTTTGTATTGTACTTGCGCTTAGTTCGGGAGTGATTTCTTCCGTGTTAAGTCAGAAGGCAGCAAAGGCACTTACCTTCTGTCTCGTGCTTCTGGCGCTGTTTACTTCCGCCGGAGTTTTGGTTTATACGCTTCGTTTTGGGGAATTCACTTACATGATGGGTCATTTTCCGGCACCTTGGGGAAATGAAATCCGTGCAGGCGTTTTGGAAGCGGTAATGGCTCTGTTTTTTTCTTTGATTATGCTGCTGTCGTTACTCGGAGGAGAGAAATACTTAAAGCTTGATATTGAGGAGCCGAAGCAGAATCTGTACTTTGTATTGATTGATTTGCTGATGAGCTCGCTGCTTGCGCTGGTGTATACGAATGACCTGTTTACGGCATATGTATTTGTTGAGATTAACACGATTGCGGCCGGTGGCTTGATTATGATCCGCAGCAACGGCCATTCCATGCTCGCTGCGACCAAATATATGATTATGAGCTTACTGGGTTCCGGTCTGCTTTTGATTGGTCTTACCCTGCAGTATGACCTGACCGGTCATCTTTTGATGAGTAATATTCAGGATTCCCTGAAAACGCTTGCAGAACATGGAGAGTACACGATGCCGCTTACGGTAATCATCGGTCTGATCAGCGTCGGAATAGCAATCAAAAGTGCATTGTTTCCGTTTCATGCATGGCTTGCAGATGCATATGGGTTTTCCACGGCTTCTTCTGCTGCGATTTTATCAAGCCTTGTATCAAAGGCCTATATCTTTTTGCTGATTAAGATTATGTACCGTGTGATTGGCACGGAGGTTTTCTGGAACAGTAAGATTACGAACGTGTTTTTTGTACTCGGTGTAGCCGGAATGCTGTTTGGTTCCTTTAGTGCAATCCGGGAGCATGATATGAGAAGGATGATAGCATTTTCTTCCGTTGCACAGATTGGATATATTTATATGGGGCTTGGGTTTGGCACAACGCTTGGTGTCACGGCGGCTGTTTTCCATATTTTTTCACATGCTGCAACAAAATCAATGCTTTTTGTTGCCTGCCGGGGGCTTTCGGAGGTATCCGGGAATAAAAAGGACTTCTCTGATCTGAAGGGTGCCGGTTATCGTAACCCGGTTGCGGGTGTTGCATTTACGGTCGGGGCATTTTCCATGGTCGGTGTTCCTCTGTTTGCAGGATTTATTTCCAAGCTTTACCTTACCTCAGCGGCACTGGAGAACTTTGACTGGAAAATGGTGATTGCAGTCATTGTACTTGCAATCAGTACGATTTTGAATGCATTGTACTTTATCCGTGCGGTTATTTCAATTTATACCCCAAGAAATGAGCATTACCGTGATGCGAATTTCCATCCGGGAATTACATTTTGTGCGGGAATCGTATGCTTTATTGTGATGAATTTTATGCTTGGTCTTGCTTCAGATCCGCTCATTCGTGCGATTGAGATTGGACTGCGCATGTTTTCGTAGAAAGGAGGAGCGCAAAATTGGAAAAAGCAGTAATTTTAATTCAGATTTTTTTGCCGGTTTTTGCGGGCCTTCTGACAATGCTTCGTCCGCTGTTTCGTAAAAATGTCTATCGCCACAGATTTGTGGCAGCAGTGCTTTTGATATCGGCTGCGGTAACGCTCTTTGGGTTATTTTGTGAAACAACGACGATTACGCTGTTTGAACTTACGGGAACCATTCGGCTTGTTCTTTGCAATGACGGGCTTGCACGGTTCTTTTGTACTCTGGTGGTAATCGTCTGGTTATTTGTCGGAATGTATTCCTTCCGGTATCTGCGCAAAACAGGAAAAACCAATCTGTTTTATGCCTCTTTTCTGATGTCCTCGGGAGTGCTTCAGGCGGTTGCATTGTCCGGAAATCTGGTTACCTTTTATATGTTTTTTGAATGGATGACCATGCTGACCTTTCCGCTGGTACTTCACAGCAAAACAAAGGAATCGGTGCGTGCGGCAAAGAAGTATTTCTTTTTTTCCATTGCAGGAGCCTGCCTTTCCCTTGCAGGTATTTTCCTTCTGGCAATGAACACGAATGGAATCACGTTTACACAGAGTCTTTGTGAGGATGCCAACATGGGGCAGGTGCATCTTGCAGCTGTTCTTTTGCTGTTTGGGTTTGGTACAAAGGCGGGTATGTTTCCGATGCACGGCTGGCTTCTGGTGGCACATCCGGCAGCTCCGGCACCGGCATCTGCAGTTTTGTCCGGTCTGGTAACAAAGGTTGGTGTGCTTGGAATCATTCGCAGCCTTTATTACGTGATTGGAATTGATGCACTGGCAGGGACCTATGTACAGACAGTATTTTTGACGGTTTCGCTTTTGTCGGTATTTATGGGCTCGATGCTTGCCTACAAGGAAAAGGTGTTAAAAAAGCGTCTTGCGTATTCTACGGTTAGTCAGGTGTCGTATATTTTGTTTGGTCTTGCACTTATGACACCGCAGGGCTATGCTGCGGCTCTGATGCATATGGCTGCACATTGTGTGATTAAGGTTGCACTCTTTTTGTTTGCAGGAACGGTAATTCACGAAACCGGGCAGGAGAGAGTAGAGGGCTTAAAGGGAGTAGGAAAGCTTATGCCGGTTACCCTCTGGTGCTTTACGATTGCTTCCCTTGGGTTAGTGGGAATCCCGCCGACAGCAGGGTTTGTCAGCAAATGGTATCTTGCGACTGCGGCGATGGACACGAATGTCGGTGTATTTTCCTATCTTGGTCCGGTCGTACTGTTACTCAGTGCGTTGCTGACCGCAGGCTACCTGCTTACGATTACTGCGGATGGTTTCTATCCGGGAAAGGATTTTGTGCCGAAGGAGGCAGAAAAGCACGGTAACGGCACGGAAAAAGAGGGTGGACTGCTGATGCTGCTTCCGTTGTTGTTCTTTGCTGTATTGACGGTTGTTCTCGGTGTTTTTGCACAGCCAATCTGCCACGGGATTTCGCAGCTCGCGGGTACGGCACTTGGAACTGTATTTTTACGGTAAAAAGGAGACGAAATGAGTAATTATCTTATGTTATTTCCGATATTTTTCCCGATTCTCATGGGAGCAGTGATACCGCTGTTTCATTTCAAAAGTGCGAAAAAGAGACAGTGGTATGTTGGAAGTGTGACGGTAATCAATACGATTGTGATGCTGCTGCTTGTGTTTGTCGTTCGTCCGCATGGAACCCTTATGCTGCTTAACATGGCGGGAAAGCTTTCCATTTCCTTTCATATGGATGGTCTGGGCTGTGTGTTTGCCTGCCTGGTATCTGTCTTATGGCCGCTTGCGGTTGTATATGCCTTTGAATACATGAAGCATGAAGGAAAAGAGAATACCTTTTTTACATTTTATGTAATGACCTATGGTGTTACCATAGGAATTGCACTCTCTGCAAACCTGATGACATTATATCTTTTTTATGAGCTTCTGACCTTTGTTACCCTTCCACTTGTTATGCATGGAATGAGTAAGAAATCGATTTTTGCCGGACGAAGATATGTGACCTATTCGGTGGGCGGTGCCGCATTTGCGTTTATCGGGATTGCAGTAATCCTTACCTTTGGTGACAGTATTGATTTTGTTTATGGTGGTGTGTTAAACAACGGCTATACGGATACGGAGGCATTCTTTCTCCGCGCAGCCTATGTAATGACTACCTTTGGCTTTGGTGTAAAGGCTGCGATTTTCCCTTTGCACCGGTGGCTTCCGACGGCTTCCGTTGCACCGACTCCGGTAACGGCACTGCTTCATGCGGTTGCTGTCGTAAAGGCAGGTGCGTTTGCAATTCTTCGTATTACATACTTTTCCTTTGGAACGGAGCTGCTTTTGGGAACCTTCGCACAGTATATTGTAATGGCAGCAGCAATCATTACGATTCTGTTTGGTTCGGGTATGGCTCTGAAGGAGCAGCACTTTAAAAGAAGACTCGCCTATTCGACTATCAGTAACCTGTCGTAGATTATTTTTGGTGCTTCCTTAATGACACCGGAAGGACTTTGTGGTGCCATGACACATATGCTCGCACACGGAGTGATTAAAATTACTCTGTTCTTCTGTGTGGGGGCAGTACTTTGTAAAACCGGAATTGAGTATGTGCATGATCTTTCCGGAATGGGAAAGAGAATGCCGGTTACGTTTGCGGTATTCACCATAGGCTCTGCAGCCATTGTAGGTGTTCCGCCGTTTCCGGGCTTTGTCAGCAAATGGAATCTTGCTTCTGCGGCGGTGTCGTTTGGACATCCGCTTTCCTATGCCGGTGTAGCGGCACTTCTGATTTCAGCGTTACTGACAGCTCTTTATCTGTTTTTGGTTGTTTTTACGGCAAATTTCCCGTCAAAAGAGGTAAAGCCGCTGATAGGACGGAAATGTGAAGCCGGTCTGTTTATGACAGTTCCGCTTGTGATTTTGTGCGTTATGATGACTGTACTTGGTCTGTTCGGAGGACCGCTGACAGAGGTTTTGACTGAGATTGCAAAAGGAGGTATGCGCTGATGTTTGAGCTTCAATTTGCATTTGACGGATTTCGTGTTGTGTATCTTCTTTTGGCACTGTTTATGTGGGGAATGACCTGGTTGTTTTCCATTCAGTATTTTAAGGGACACCAAAAGGTCGGACGTTATCTGTTTTTCAATATTGCAACATTACCGGCAGTTGCCGGAGTATTCCTTGCAGGGGATCTTCTGACGCTGTTTATGTTCTTTGAGATTATGTCCTTTACTTCGTATGCATGGGTTGCACAGGAGGAGACGAGGGAGGCAGTTTCTGCTTCCAAAACCTATCTTTCGGTTGCGGTAATTGGCGGACTTGTCATGCTTATGGGGATTTTTATGCTCTGGCATGCGTTCGGAACGGTAACGATTTCAGAGCTTTCCGATGCCGCAGGGCAGTTTTTGGCGGGCTCGGATGCAGAGGGTAACTTTGGAAACCGCAGGACCTATCTTGTCATTACTGCCTTTCTTCTGACGTTTGGATTTGCGGCAAAAGCAGGTGTATTTCCGCTTCATATCTGGCTTCCGAAGGCTCACCCGGCGGCGCCGGCACCGGCATCCGCACTGCTTTCCGGTATGCTGACAAAGTGCGGTGTTTTCGGAATGCTTTTGGTGTCCTGTTTCCTGGTTTGTGGGAACCATACGTTTGGTATGGTGTTGTTTACGCTTGGTGTCGTAACAATGGTACTCGGTGCCCTGCTTGGCGTATTTTCCATTGATTTGAAGAGAACCCTTGCCTGTTCTTCCGTATCGCAGATTGGATTTATTACGGTAGGAATTGGTGTGCTCTGCCTGTCCGGCGGGGAAAATATGAACGCAATGTATGGTACGGTATATCACATGGTAAATCACTCCTTGTTAAAGCTCGTGCTCTTCATGGCAGCCGGTGTGGTATATGTCAATACGCACTCTCTTGACTTAAATGATATTCGCGGATTCGGACGCAGACACCCGGTGCTTGGAGCTTTGTTTGCGTTTGGAGGACTTGGACTTGCCGGTGTTCCGGGAATGAACGGTTATATCAGTAAAACGCTGCTGCATGAGGCAATTGTAGAGCATGCTAAGGAGCTTTCTGAGGCAGGCGAGCTTTCGGAGGCTGCCTTTTTTAAGGGAGCCGAAGCAGCATTCTTATTTGCCGGAGGCCTGACGCTTGCTTATATGCTGAAGCTTTTTGTGGCAATCTTTCTGGAAAAGGGGGACGGAGAGAAGCATAGGGTGGAAAAGAGTATGACGGTGATATCCTCCGTAGCCCTGGCTGGTTCCGGTATACTTCTTCCGGTACTCGGATTTACCCCGAATGTGCTCTTTTCCAGAATCGGAGCACTTGCTTCGGGATTTTTCCTTCGGAAAGATGGTGTTTTTGGGATGTCTTCCCTTCTTGAGACTTCCGGACAAATTGGTCTGAATGCTCACTGGCTGAGTGCGGAGAATCTGAAGGGGTCGGCGGTTTCAGTCGGAATCGGTCTTTTGGTATATTTCGGCTTTGTAAGAACCTTGCTGATGAAGAAGGAGCATAACAACCGGGTTTATGTAAATCGTCTGACAGACTGGATGGATTTGGAGAAGACGGTTTACCG
>CALZBV010000061.1 GCA_945622055.1 uncultured Clostridia bacterium | reverse complement strand
ACCAAGCAGGATAACCACGATGTACATCATGGCATTGGAGGCAGTCTCCTGAAGCTGCTTAACAACACCGGACTCTTTGAAAAGATTACCGAGCATTAAGCTGCCTACTAAGGATGCGGTATCCGGAAGTAATAATACAACTACGATGGTTACAAGAATCGGGAACAATACCTTCTCGAGCTTTGATACCGGACGAAGCTGCTCCATCTTAATCTTTCGCTCCTTCTCCGTAGTCAGCGCACGCATAATCGGCGGCTGAATAATCGGAACTAAGGACATGTAAGAATAGGCTGCTACTGCAATCGGTCCCATAAGCTGCGTCTGACCGAGCTTACCTGCAAGGAAAATGGAGGTCGGACCATCTGCACCACCGATAATGGAAATCGCTGCTGCTGCCTTACCGTTGAAACCGAGAATGATTGCAAGAAGATATGCACCGAAAATACCAATCTGTGCTGCTGCACCGAGAAGGAAGCTCTTCGGATTTGCAATCAGCGGACCGAAGTCAGTCATTGCACCTACACCCATGAAGATAAGGCACGGTAAAATAGACAACTCGTCCAACTTAAAGAAATAGTACAACAGACCACCGGAGGTCTCAGTGTGAGAAACCACAGTGCTCATAACTTCAGTAAACGGAACCTCCAACAGCTGTCCTGCCGCATCAAAGTACTCCGTTCCCTGCAAATAACAAACCAAATTGCCTGCCGCATCATAGTAGTTGGTAATCGGCTCTGCCATAATACCCGGACAAAGATTTACCAGTAACATACCAAAAGAAATCGGCACAAGCAGGAGCGGCTCATATTTTTGTACAATCGCCAGATAGAGGAAAATAAGTGCTACGGCAATCATAAGATAATTGCCCCAGTAAAGGTTAAAGAAACCTGTACTGTTCCATAATCCCATCAGCGTTTCACCAACATTGCCCATGTGAAATCCTCCTCACTGATTAGTTTAAAGTTACAATTACATCTCCGGACTCAACTGCAGAACCTACAGAAACAGCAATCGTTGCAACGGTACCATCCTGCGGAGCAACGATTTCGTTCTCCATCTTCATTGCTTCGAGAACAAGAAGAACATCACCCTTCTTTACTGCAGCACCAACGTTTGTTTTAACTGCAAGAATCTTACCAGGCATCGGAGCATTTACCTTTACTGCACCTGCTGCACCTGCTGCAGCCTTCGGAGCTGCTGCCGGAGCTGCCTTCGGGGCAGCCTTCGGTGCTGCAACCGGAGCTGTTGCCGGAGCAAGACCTGCACCCTCTTCTACTGTAACATCATAAGCTGTTCCATTCACGGTAATCGTATAGCTTTTCATAAATAAACCTCCTAAAATTGATTTTCTTTAAGCATTCTGCCAGCCGCTCTTCTTCGCCTTGCGAATGGAACGTACTACCAGACCGTTGTTCACTGCATTGCCTTGTTCGGACTCATATGCATAAATTGCCGCCATAATGACTGCAACAAGCTCAGAATCATCGGAAAGCTCCTCTGCCTCCGTAATCTGTGCTACCGTATTTTCAATCGCCTGCTGCGGAAGCTCTGCGTTCTGCTTCTTCGCTTCCTTCTTAGCCTTGATTTTTGCTTCAATAATAGAGATGTACTTAAATCTGGAAATTACAAAGCTAATGAAAAGCAGTGCAAAGAAAACGATACAAATACCGATTACTGTATTCGCAAGTGCGCCGGGCATTGCCTCACCGACTGCCTTCCAGTAATCCGTCCACCAACTCAAAAATACTGGTGCCATTCTCATTCTCTCACCTCACTAAATCGTTCCGTGCTTTTTGGACGGACGTGCCTCTCTCTTGGTATTCAGCATCTCGAATGCATATACCAGCTGCTGTCTTGCAGTTTCCGGAGCAATAATGCTGTCAACATAGCCACGCTTTGCTGCAGAAACTGCGCTGCTCTGTAACGCATCATACTCCTGTGCCTTTGCCTTTTTCGTTGCCTCATCAGCATCCGCATACATAATCTGGCTGGCAAGTGCGGAATCCATCATGCCAATCTTTGCAGACTCAAGAGCAAACACCATATCTGCGCCGATGTGCTTGGAATTCATGGTGATATATGCACTTCCCATAGCCTTACCGGTAACAATATTTACCTTGGCAACCGTAGCATTTGCAAATGCGTAGGTAAGCTTTGCTGCAGCTGCTGCAACAGACTTCTCATTCTTCATGTCAGCCGCATAACCGGTAACATTCGTGAGCGTCAGCACCGGAATACCGAAGGCATCACAGAATGCAACAAACTTTTCTGCCTTTTCACAGCCGGCTGCGGTAAGAACGGTATCAAACTTCTCGACGGCCTTTCCGTTCTCATCAAAGCAGGCACTTCTGTTCGCAACCGCACCAATCGTGGTACCATTTAAACGAAGGAAGCCTGTAACCATTTCCTTTGCAAAACCAGCCTTAAGCTCGAAAAATTCATTGTTATCGGAAATATCAGCAAGTGCTGCGGCCGGATCTGCTGCCTCTTCGGCAAAGCCTTCCGTTGCACGATTCAAATCATCCGTGCAGTCCAGTGCGAACTCATTCTCATTGTTACTCGGAAGGAAAGAAACAAGGGTACGTACCGAAGCAAGAACCTCTGCCTCTTCTGTGTATACAGCATCAACATTTCCTGCCTTTGCCTGAAAATCTGCGGAAGCGGTATCACACTTACCGGTAAAGTTGCCTTCCACTGCGTTCGGGCTGTTCACGAATAACTTCGCGCTTTCAGACATGAAGGTAAAATCACTCATGGAAGCAGAAACAGCACAGCCACCGCCACAGGTACCGAATACAACAGAAATCTGCGGTACTACACCGGATGCCATCGTCTGCTTCAGATAAACATTACCGAAACCTGCAAGTGCATCCGTTGCCTCCTGTAAGCGCATTCCTGCGCAATCCAGTAAAGCAATTACCGGTGCTCCGACCTTTAACGCAAGATCATAAATACCGGAAATCTTCTTTGCATGCATCTCACCCATGGTTCCGTTTAATACTGCCGCGTCCTGACTGTAAACATAGACTAAGCTGCCGTCAATCAGTCCGTATCCGGTAATGACACCGTCGGATGAAGCTTCGGCCTGTGCCAGATTGAAATCAGTGCTGCGCTTTGTTACAAGTGCACCAATCTCAACAAAGCTGTTGTCATCAAGCAAGGTAACGATACGATCTCTTGCCGACAATTTTGTTGTACTACTCATCGTGCTGCCTCCATTTTCTATATTGTTCATTGAACTTATGAATTAAGACAACGTAAATGCGAAAATACAGTAATTTACTTTACTTCCAAATTTACGCCTTTTATATTATATCTTAATAAATGTCAAATTGCAATCCCTGATTACAGCATTTCATAATTTTTACGTGAAGCTGAAGTGAAGAGTTTATTTCCATCAGAAAATATATCTTCTGTTGCATCAATTTTGAATCCTCCTGAAGCACACTCTACTTTTCTTTGACTTTTTCTGCCTGTATTGTTATAATAATTTTATTCAAATATTTCCGGCGAAGCCGGATTATAGGAGGTTATTATGGCAAAGAATCCAGAAATCAAAATTACCATGGAAAACGGCGAAGTAATTCGCGCTGAGCTTTACCCGGAGATTGCTCCGAATTCGGTAAAGAATTTCCTTTCACTTGTAAACAAGGGTTACTATGATGGACTAATCTTCCACCGCGTAATCGAAGGCTTTATGATTCAGGGCGGCTGTCCGGAAGGCACCGGAATGGGTGGTCCGGGCTATTCGATTCCGGGAGAATTTGCGCAGAACGGCTTTAAGAATGAGCTTCGCCATACGGAGGGTGTTCTCTCCATGGCACGCGCACAGCATCCGGACTCTGCCGGTTCCCAGTTCTTTATCATGCATAAGGCTGCTCCGTACTTAGACGGCGCTTATGCTGCTTTTGGTAAAGTCATTGAAGGAATGGACGTCGTAAATCGTATTGCTACGGTTCCGACGGATTGGAATGACCGTCCGACTGTTCCGCAGGTTATGAAGTCTGTTACTGCAGAAACCTTTGGTGTTACATATGAAGAACCGGAGACTTTGGAATAAACGAACCCATGATGAATTGCAGCATTGACAGTAAGGATTGGAATGGTGCAACTCAAGCAGAAGAGGCAGTTACAAAATTCGTGTAACTGCCTCTTTCCTCTTGCATTATAAATTTCTGTAATTTTACTTTACAAATTGATTACTTCTCGATTGAAGCTTCCGGAGCATTCTTCTTTACGCTCTCAATTCCGTCTAAACAGGACTTCATTGCTTTATAGCCCTCACTCGTTGCAATGACCTGACCGTTTGTAGCCTTCAAGCGGAAACGGAACTCACCCTTCTTATCCTTGTAAACCTCAAACTTCGGATTCTTAACAGCAACTACTTCTTCAACGGTCTGATCTTCAATACCGGCTGCAACAGAGTTCTTCTTTACGCTCTCAATACCCTTCTTACATGCAGCTTCCGTTGTGTAAACCTCGCTGGTTGCAATCACTTCACCGTTGGTAGCCTTTAAGTCAAACTTAACGCCGGTTGCAACTTCCTTGATGATAAACTTTCCCATAATTCTTTAGCCTCCTTTTTGATTTATAATCACATCATTCGAAAAAGAAATTACTTTCGACACACTCAAGCTCACCAAAAACCTGTCTGATATCAGAAAGCTGAAATCCTCTTCTGAATAACGCCATTATCAGCTTTTGTTTTTTTGCTTCATCCAGTTCCTCCGGACGAACACTCTTCTTTTGAAGAAAGATACGAATCGCAGAAATCTCTGTCCGCTCCACATCTTCTCCATGTTCCCTTGCTTCCTCTTCCACTCTCTGTTTTGCCAGCTCAATGGAAGCATGAATCGTTTCCCTGTCAAATCCCTTCTGTTGCATCTTCTGCGAAAGCTCACGCTCACTCATCCGTTTGATACGATATAATGCATAATCCTGACCGAAGGTCCGGTCTTCTATGTAGTGAAAACGCTCCAGATAGACAATTACCTGTTCTGTCACTTCTTCCGGATAACCATCGTTTCGGAGCTTTTTTGTCATCATCTGCTTCGTATATGCCTGTTTTCCAAGCAGAGCCAGACTTCGACGTTTTGCCCTCGGAAGCAGAACCTCTTTACAGAACCTCTGGAGCTGTTCCTGTGTTACATCAGCACCGGAGGAAAGTCCTGCCACCACTAAATCTCTCGGATAACACTTGCAAAAAAGCTCTCCGTCAAGGATTAGTCCCTTTTTTGCTCCTTTTTGTTCCTGAAGCTCTAAATACATGCTGTCACCTTTCTCTCTATTATACTTCTTTTTTGAGAAATTGTAAAGAAATTTCGTTTTTGTCGTACGAAGTACATCAACCGATTCCATATGACAAACGGAAAGCTTTCCTGTCCTGGAAAGAATCATCTGTCAAAGAAACGGGGAAGCTGTCAAAGCCTCCCCGTTACAATCCTGCCGATATCACTACGACATTATTCTTCCTTTTCTGCGTTGTCCTCAAAACAATAAATCTCACGCAGCTTTGCTTCGATTTCCGCCATAACCTCCGGATGCTCTTTCAGATAGGTCTTGGCATTCTCACGTCCCTGGCCAATCTTGTCATCGTTGTATGCAAACCATGCACCACTCTTCTGAATCACGTTTTCCGTTACGGCAAGATCAAGAATATCGCCTTCCTTGGAGATACCCTGTCCAAACATAATATCAAATTCAGCCTCACGGAACGGCGGAGCCACCTTATTCTTCACTACCTTTACTCTGGTACGGCTTCCAACGACCTCGCCACCGGACTTTAAGGACTCAATTCTGCGAACATCCAGACGAACGGATGCGTAGAACTTCAATGCGCGTCCACCGGTTGTAGTCTCAGGGTTACCAAACATAACTCCAATCTTCTCACGAAGCTGGTTGATAAAAATAACGATGCAGTTGGATTTGCTGATGACGGCAGTAAGCTTACGAAGGGCCTGGGACATCAGTCGTGCCTGTACTCCCACATGGGAATCTCCCATGTCGCCTTCAATCTCTGCCTTTGGTACAAGGGCAGCTACCGAGTCAACAATCACAATATCAACTGCTCCCGAACGTACCATCGTCTCCGTAATCTCAAGTGCCTGCTCACCATTATCCGGCTGGGAAATATAAAGGTTGTTGATATCTACTCCGATATTTGCGGCATAAACCGGGTCCAGGGCATGCTCTGCATCAATAAAACCGGCAATACCACCACGCTTCTGGACCTCAGCAACTGCATGAAGAGCAACTGTAGTTTTACCACTGGACTCAGGTCCGTAAATCTCAATAATACGCCCCTTTGGGAATCCGCCAAGTCCAAGTGCAATATCAAGACTCAGGGAACCGGTCGGCACCGATTCTATATTCATATGGGCTCCATCACCTAATTTCATCACAGAACCCTTACCATACTGTTTCTCAATCTGCTGAAGTGCAGATTCCAATGCTTTTATCTTCTCACTGTTATCCATGAACTAGAAACCTCCTGTATTCGCTCATATGTTTGTATGTTTCTCTCATATCCAGAACAAATGTTCTTCTTAATGATATAATACTATCCCAAAACATATTTGTCAACGATAAATTCATAAAAACGGAAAATTTTAGAAATACCGGACCCGGAAGAAGAAAATCCGGCGGGTATCCGAAGGATACCAAAAAGGACAGTTCCATTATAGCATGACTGTCCTTTTTTGTAAATATTATCTTTTTCGGATTTCTTCACAGTTTGCGGTCATATCACGAAAGGCCGTAATCGAATTCCATCCCTTTGATTCAAAATACTCCTTCATTTTGATGGCAAATGCTATGGAACGATGCTGTCCTCCGGTGCATCCAAAGGCTACGACCAGACGCCCTCTTCCTTCTTTTTCGTAAAGCGGAACGGTGTAGTCCAGATACGAACGTATCCGTTCAAATACTTCCATTCCTTCCGGCCTTTCAAATATGTAACGTTGTACCGCTTCGTCCTGACCGGTCAGGAATCGGAGACCGTCCACATAAAACGGATTCGGAAGACAACGGACATCAAAAACGATATCCGCCTCAGCGGGGATTCCGTACTTATAGCCAAACGCCTGAAAATACAGAAGCATTCCTTCCGATTTGGCATCGTTATCCAGCAGAAAATTGATTTTTTCCCGAAGTGCCGAAGTCGCAAGATTGGAAGTATCAATAATGTAATCCGCAGAATCTCTGACACTGGCTAAAACCTTACGTTCCTCCGAAAGTGCCGAAGAAATATCCGCACAGTTTTCCATATTCATCAACGGATGCATTCTTCTGCTTTCTTTATAACGCTTAATCAACACCGCGTCCTCACATTCTAAGAACATAACTCTGGCGGGAATTCCGGCATTTTTTACGGTTTCAAGCGTTGCAAAGAAGCTGTCTGAAATATCCTTACTGCGAATATCCAGCGTGACTGCAACCTTTTGTGGAAATTCACGATTGTTTTCCATCCAGTCCAGAACCGAGGGCAACAGCTTTACCGGAAGATTGTCTAGACAGTAATAACCTGCATCCTCCAGAAAATTAACTGCTTTTGATTTTCCTGCACCGCTCATTCCGGTTACAATAATCAGCTTCATCGTTTCCTCCGTAACAAAACAAAACTACCTCAGGGCTACAGTCAGGATTATTGATACATGGCTTTCGGCGCAACAACGTTCGGACGATAGCCGGCTGCTTTCAAAGCGGCTAAAATCTTCTGCTTGTGCTCCGGACCAAAGGCTTCCAGCGTAATGGTAAGCTCCACTGCACTGTTTCGGTTAATGCTTACAAACTGGTTATGATCCAGGCGGATGACATTGCCCTGATTTTCCGCAATAATCGAAGCAACATGAACCAGTTCACCCGGCTTATCCGGCAAAAGAACGGAAAATGTAAAGATACGCTCTCTTAAAATCAGGCCCTGCTGTACCACAGAAGCCATCGTAATCACATCCATGTTGCCGCCGCTCATGATGGCTACAACCTTTTTTCCGCTAAAATTGTATTTTGCATTCAACTGTTTTAACGCAGCCACCGTCAGAAGACCGGAATTTTCAACAACCATTTTATGATTCTCAATCATATCGAGGAAGCATACAATCAGCTCCTTGTCCGAAACCGTAAGAATATCATCTACATTCTTCTGGATGTACGGGAAAATATGTTCTCCCGGCGTCTTTACGGCAGTACCGTCGGCAATCGTATCAACCTTTGGAAGTGTAAGCACATGTCCTGCTTCAAGGGATTTCTGCATGCAGTTTGCACCTTCCGGTTCTACACCAATTACCTTAATGTTCGGATTTAAAAGCTTTGCAAAGGTAGCAACACCGGACAAAAGTCCGCCACCGCCAACCGGTGCTAAAATCACATCAACCGTCGGAAGCTCCTTGAAAAGCTCCATTGCAATTGTACCCTGGCCTGTAGCTACCGTTTCATCATCAAACGGATGAATAAACGTATAGCCGTTTTCCCCGGCAAGCTTTAACGCATGCTCACAGGCCTCGTCGTAAACATTTCCGTAAAGTACAACCTCTGCACCATAGCTCTTGGTACGGTTAACCTTAATGAGCGGAGTCGTTGTCGGCATCACAATGACTGCCTTGCAGCCATATTCCTTTGCTGCATATGCAACACCCTGTGCATGATTGCCTGCAGATGCGGTAATCAGTCCGCGCTCACGTTCCTCCTCGGATAAGGTACTGATTTTGTAATAGGCTCCACGAATCTTGTAGGCACCGGTCACCTGCATGTTTTCCGGCTTTAAATAAACCTTGTTTCCGGTCTGCTCGGAAAAGAAATTACTGTAAACAAGCTTGGTCGGGGCCGTAACCTTTTTTACGATTTCTACTGCTTCTTCAAATTTATCCATCGTCATCATAATAACTGCCTCCTTTATTCGACATCAAACAATGCATCGGTAAATGCCTTGGCATCGAATTTCTGTAAATCATCAATCTGCTCGCCGACACAGATATATTTTACCGGAATGTTCATCTGCGCCTGAATTGCAACTGCAATTCCGCCCTTAGCCGTTCCATCCAGCTTTGTAAGAATTATCCCGTCGATTTTCGCGGCCTCATTAAATTCCTTTGCCTGCGCCAGTGCGTTCTGTCCGGTCGTACCGTCCAAAACTACAAGAGTTTCACGGTATGCATCCGGATATTCCCGGTCAATGACCCGGTCAATCTTTTTTAATTCTTCCATCAGATTCTTCTTGTTATGCAGCCGCCCCGCAGTATCGCAGAGAAGAATATCGGTATTTCTCGCCTTTGCTGCAGCAAGCGCATCGAATACAACTGCAGCAGGGTCAGCCCCTTCCTTCTGTGAAATAATATCCACTCCGGCACGGTTACTCCACTCCGTAAGCTGTTCCGCAGCAGCGGCACGGAAGGTATCCGCGGCCGCAAGCAGCACCTTTTTCCCCTGTCCCTTTAATTGCCAGGCAAGCTTTCCGATAGAGGTGGTCTTACCAACACCGTTTACACCAATGACCAGAACAACCGACTTATGATTTTCAAATTCATATGCATTTTCCGGCACATGCATCTGCTCACAGATACTTTCCTTTAAAAGTGCCCGGCATTCCTCCACATCCTTAATATGACGTTCCTTTACCTTTTCCTTTAAATCGGAGATAACTGCCTCGGTGGTAGCCATTCCCATATCTGTCATAATGAGAACTTCCTCAAGCTCCTCGTAAAAATCCTCATCAATACCGGAAAACCCGGAAAACAAAGCATCAAATCCGTTTGCAATCTGCTTTCTGGTTTTGGAAAGCCCTTCTGCAAGACGGCTGAAAAAACCCTTTTTTTCTCCCATATGTTATTCCTTTCTAAACTATGCATCTAACTTATCTTCAATCAGGTTCACGGATACTAACGTGGAAACACCCTTTTCCTGCATGGTAATACCATATAGGGTATCCGCAGCCGCCATGGTACCGCGACGGTGTGTAATCACGATGAACTGGGTGTTTTTCGTCAATTTATGAAGGTATCCTGCATATCGCTTTACGTTGGAATCATCGAGTGCTGCCTCAATTTCATCCAGAAGACAGAATGGTGACGGTTTCAGATTCTGGATTGCAAACAAAAGTGCAATTGCTGTCAATGCCTTTTCTCCACCGGAAAGCTGCATCATGTTCTGAAGCTTTTTTCCCGGCGGCTGGGCATTGATACGAATTCCCGCGGTAAGAATATCCTCGTCCTCCATTAGCTCCAGAGTGCCCTTTCCACCACCAAACAGCTCTGCAAATACAACCGCAAACTGCTCGCGAATCTGTTCAAACCGCTCCGCAAACTGAAGACGCATCTTCTCGTCAAGCTCGGAAATCATTGCCGTCAGCGTTTCTCCTGCTTCAACCAGGTCCTTCTTCTGACCGTCCAGGAAGGTAAAACGTTCCATACATTCCCTGTATTCCTCAATGGCATTTACATTAACAGAACCAAGTCCTTTGATTTTATTTTTCAGTTCTGCGATTCGCTTTTTCGCCTGGGAAAGATTGTCAAAGCTTTCGTCACGAAGCTCTAAGGCATCTGAAAGCGTAATCTCATATTCTTCCCACATGTAAGCACATTGCGCTTCAATCTGTTCCCGAACCTTTTCCAGACGGTCATTCAATCGAAACAGTTCCTTATCCAGCTCGGATTTACGCTCAGCAAATTCCTCCCGCTTTTTCTGCGAATTCTTATAATCGGAATTGATTTGCTCCTTTTGTTTCGCAAGCTCTTCTGTCTCCTGATTCATTACCAGCATTGCTTCACGAAGCTGCTCTATCCGTGCAGCAGCCTCCCGGATGGCATCTTCCTTCTCGGCAACGGCAAGCAACGCATGGTCACCCTCGCTTGACAGCTGTGATTCTTCACCGGCAAGCTTTTCCAGTTCGCCTTCAATACGTGATATGTTTTCAGCAAGAAACAGGCTCTGCTGTGCGATGGTGTTATACTCCATCCGAAGCTTCTCGCAAAGCTCAGACACCTGCTGTTCTTCGTTTTTCTGTTCGATGAACTGTTTATTGCAGGAATCAATGCATTCCTCATTGTGTTTGCTGTCTTCCTGATTTTGCGTAAGCTCTGCTTCCAGTCGTGCAATATTTTCTGAAAGCTCCTTATCCTGGGTTTCAATCGCAAGAAGCTCCTTGTGAATTTCTTCATAAGAAGCAAGATGCTCCTTTGCTGCTGCGGTAATGCGGTCAAGCTCCAGTTTGGCCGTATTTTGAAGTAAAATATCTTCCTGAAGTGCTTCCTTTTCCACAGTAAGTCTTGCCCGAAGCTCTTCCTGTTCATTTCTAAGCTGCGTTC
>CALZBV010000060.1 GCA_945622055.1 uncultured Clostridia bacterium | reverse complement strand
GTGTTAGTCACAGAAGTATAGCTCTTTGATTAGCCGGTAGAGGGTATGTTGAACGATGCACCATTTTTGGGGGTGGGTCATTCAACGAAATCAATCACTTTTATGCTGCGCCCCGGCTAATTCACAAAATATTTACATGTGAATATTTCCGCACGGTCAAAAGGAGGCCACATATTTCAACATGTGGCCTCCCGTTCACAAATGTACTATACCGATTCAATATACATTCGCGATATACTCCAAGAGATCAATCGCTTCATCTGCATCCGTATAGCCTTCTATACGTACAGCTTCTAACGGCTCATATAAGGATTGTTGCAAAAATAGCCCTTCTTCATTTGGCACAACTATAAGTTCAGTATCATCCGGGAAAGTGAAAATGATTGTTTTAAACGCTGCATCCTTACAGTATCCCAAAATAAAACATTTCTCATCCGGACTGGCAATAAAATAGTCAATCACGATATCTTTCCAAACAGTCCTTTTGTGTTTTGTACCGTTCCGATATAAAAACGAATTTATTTTCTCGTAATCCATACAAATCAGACTATTTTGCGTTTTTAGCAGATGTACAACACGGTTCTCGTTTTTTTCCTCTTCCATGGAAAGAATTTCTTCCTTCACGCGTAACTTTGTACAGAAAGCAGGATGAAGAGTTTTATCCAACATAAAGAGCCACATATACCCCGCAACTAACAACACTACTACAACATAGCATCGTAATTTTCTTGACTCCATATTTTCCTCCGTAAATACTACTAAACCTTATAGAAACTTCAAATCATACGTGGACATCAATAAGAAATTGATCCATCATACAGGAAATTCCGAGAATTATTATACTTCAGCATACTTTAATGCGCTACTGTAGTATAAAATATGTTGTATTTTTTGTCAACCTTTTTTACAATAATACACTCAATATTTATCAAAAAACCTATATTCTGACTCTTTTTATTTTGTGGAACAAAGAACCGCTGCATGGTCTCCCATGCGGCGGTTCTGTCAAAAAGAAGGGGAACTCATGTCCCAGAAGCTCCATCTGTACGCAAGCTTCTGGGACATCCATCGGCTTAATTGCAGACTTCATGGAACGTACAATCTCTCGAATGGTTGGAGGAACATGGGTTTAATATGGAACTGGAGAGCGTTTATCCTTTGAGCAGAATCGAAGCAATCAAGAATTTGTAGAAAAGAAAAAGGAACCGGTAATAGAATTGAAAATTCGAGGACTTTGTAATATAATATGTGTTGCATGTTTTGCACCAGCTGCTTACGATGGGAAAACTATGAAGATAGGATAGCAAAAAGGAAATATTGATAGTCAGGTGTTTTTGAAGAAGGGGGAACTATGGATATTCAGCAGGTTCTGTTTGAATCAAGGGATTTAGCATACAGGGAGTTTCAGGCAAAGCTGATTCCGAATATTGCAAAAGAGTCAATTCTTGGTGTACGGACACCAATTTTGCGTGAGATGGCAAAGAAGTTGAAAAAGGAAGCACAGGAGAGGGACTTTTTGGAGAGACTTCCGCATGCTTATTTTGACGAAAACCAGCTGCATGCATTCACGATATCTTTAGAAAAGGATTTTGAGCGGTGCGTTGCTTCGGTGGAAGTGTTTTTGCCTTATGTGGACAATTGGGCTACCTGTGACCAGCTGTCACCGAAGGTATTCAAAAAGCACCGGAGGGAGTTGCTTTCTTATATAAAAAAGTGGCTGGCCGCAGAACATACCTATACCATTCGTTTTGGAGTCGGTATGCTGATGGAGCATTTTCTGGATGAGGATTTTGAACCGGAGGGGCTGGAGCTGGTGGCAGAGCTTCGCTCGGAGGAGTACTATGTCAATATGATGCGGGCGTGGTATTTTGCTACGGCGCTTGCCAAACAGTATGAAGCAGCACTTTTATATCTTCAGAAGGGACGGATGGACCTGTGGACACACAGGAAAACGATTCAGAAGGCAATTGAGAGTAACCGTATTACGGCAGAACAGAAGGACTATCTGCGTTCGCTGAAGGATAGGGTGTCATGAGCGTGACTGAGAATGCAGTGTCTGTAGGAGGAGGCATGACGGATAAGATTGTAATCTGTGTAGAAAACGGCGCGGATCGTGAGGCAGCGGAGTCTCTGGCAAAAAAGATACAGGCTCCTCTTTTGGAGGAGCCGGGGGAGCAATTAACGGTGCATTTTCAGAAAACCGGTATTTCGTTAAGTGGATTCGGACTGAGCTACCGGGGCGATTTTGAAGGTATGCTCCGAAGGGTAACGAATGGACGGTTGCAGCATGAAATGCTGGTTCGTGCGGCGAAGACAACCGGACAACCGGGACGTGCCGTGGACGCAACGGCAGGAATGGGGGAGGACAGCTTTTTGCTCGCAGCGTATGGTTATGAAGTGACCTTATATGAGCAGAATCCAGTCATTGCAGCGTTGCTTGGTGATGCAATGCGGCGTGCAAAAAAGCAGGAGCAGCTCCGAAAGATTGTGGAACGGATGAAGCTTGTGGAGGGAGACAGCATAGAGCAGCTTTCCAAAGGCAGGGAGGAAGCAGAGCTGGTGTATCTGGATCCGATGTTTCCGGCACGACAAAAATCCGGTCTGATTAACAAAAAGCTTCAGTTGATTCAAAAGCTGGAAGCACCCTGTGCAGAGGAGGAGACGCTTTTTGATGCTGCGTTACATGCTGCGACATCGAAAATCGTTGTTAAGCGTCCGTTAAAAAGCGCGTATCTTGCAGGAAAGAAACCCAATTACGTGTTAAACGGAAAAGCAATCCGTTATGACTGTTATGCCTGTAAATCAGAGAAAACAGTAACTGAATAGTGGAAGAGAGGCTCTGAATGGCTTGGTTAAGCTGTTCAGAGCTTTTTTTAAGAAAAACTCTTGACATTCATCTGTTTATAGTGTATATATAACATATAAACAGTAAAACAAAAAAGGGAGGAGAGACATTGAAGCTGTTACAAAATTCGGGAGTTCCAATTTATCAGCAGATAGCAGATCAGCTAAAAGAGGATATTCTGGCGGGAAAATACAAAGACGGTGAGTATCTTCCGTCGATTCGCGGACTTGCACAGGATTTGAAAATCAGTGTTATTACGACGATGAAGGCGTATGAGCTTTTGCAGAATGAAGGGCTCGTTACTGCGATGCAGGGAAAAGGATATTATGTGAATGCACAGGACAGCGAGATGCTGAGGGAGCAGCATATGAGAAAGGTGGAAGAGGCATTGCTGGAAGCATTACATGCGGCAAAGGTTGCAGGTCTTACGAGAGAGGAATTATTTGAGATATTACAGGCACTCTGTGCAATGAGTGAGGAGTAGGAGGAAAGAAAATGGAGATAGAGAACACAGTAGTCTGCGGAGAAAAGATAAAAAAGGCTTATAAGGGGTTTTTACTTGACGTTGAATCCCTTCGGCTTCCGAAAGGTTTTGCGACTGCATTAATCGGGGAAAACGGTGCAGGAAAGACGACGCTTTTAAACCTTATGGCAGGACTTCGTCTGGATTATAAAGGAAGCTTTACTTATTTTGATGAAAAGCTTGGAATTGACGATAAGGGCGTGAAGGAAAAGATTGGATACACCGGGCCGGCACATTTTTTTATGCCACACTGGTCAGTACGTCAGGTTGCAGAGGCGAACGAGCTTTTATTTGAAGGCTTTGATAAAAAGAAATTTTATGAGATTGCCGATGCACTTTGTATTCCGGTAGGAAATGTAAAAAATGTAAAATCCCTTTCGGAGGGTAATAAAACGAAGCTGATGCTTGCGACGGTTTTGGCAAGAGAAACAAAGCTTTTGATTTTAGATGAGCCGGTTTCGACGCTGGACCCGCTGATGAGAGACCGCTTTTGTGAACTTATGCGCCGGTATATCAGCGATGGCGATGGTGAGAAGAGTGTGTTTTTCTCTACTCATGATATTGCAGATATGGAAGGTATTACCGATTATGCGATTATCATGGAAAAAGGTAAGATTTTGGAACGTGGCTTTGTTGAAGATCTGAAGGAAAAGTACATTTTAGTCAAGGGGGAGGAAAGTGATTACTCTGCTCTTTCAAAGTGGTTAATCGGTGGAAGCTGCACAAAATACGGTTTCTCCGGTCTTCTTCTAAGCGAAGATCTGGAGCGGCTGAGTGGACACAACGCAGTTGCGGAAACACCGTCGTTACACCAGATTTGCATCAGCGTTATGAAGCAGAATTCACCGCTGAAAATGATTTAGGGGGGTGTAAAACATGGGAAAAAGCTATAAAATCTTTGCCTTTCCGGAGTACCGGCTTCTGTTCTTGATTGCTTATCCGCTGTGTGCCATTGCCGGCTGTGCAATTGTACAGATGGATTTGTTTTCGGTACTTCACCGGACGTTTCATTTCATGGTAGCTTCCGGTATTATGGCATCGATGATTGTTATCATCGAGATAATCGGAGACCATTTCCTGTTTGGGGGTGTTTATGCCAGGTTCGGAAACAAAATGGAGTTTTTGAAGCTATCCGAAAAAGGAAAAAGTCTTTACAAATCAGCAATGATTATGGACCAGATTCGGAGAACGGTATTTGTGATATCGGTGAATCTTGCAAATGCAGCGATTGGTATCATCGGAAAAGGGGATTTGGCTGGATGGCTTGAAATCAGTGTATTGATAACCTATATACTGATTACGCTGGTTTTATGCAATGTAGGTATTGTAATCTGCCGGTTCTCCCAGAACCCTGTCGTAAACATTGCAGTTGGATATTTGGCTAATTTCATGCTTATGTTATTCATGTATGTATTTAGCGGTCCGGAGGTTTCACTTGTGGTTGTGAATGTCGTTTTGGCAGCAGGGTTCGTTGTCAGTAGTATAGGTTCTGTTTGGTTTTCAATGAAAAAGATGGAGGAGAGCTACCATGATGAATGATATCAGGCTGCTGTATGGGATTTTTAAGCTGGCACCTCTGAAGAAAAGCAATCTTTTCGGCATGGTTGTTTTTGGGCTGCTTGCGGTTATAAATTATATGGGAAAATTTCAGTCACAGACATTTTATGCAGGCATTTACCTTGGACTGCTTGCTGCCTTTATGAATCATATGCTGGTTGCATGCTGCTTTTCCAATATGATTCTGGCCTCTGAGTGTGCCAAAATGTTACAAAAGAAGCTGATTCCCAGACTGAATTTTGCAATGATTTTTGTTTGCTGTCTGCTGAATGGAGCAGTGATGCTGTTGCTTGCAAGGCTGGGAAGAATATCAATGCAGGATGCAGCGGCACAGATTGTTATAGTGAGTATTTTTTATGCTATTATGCTGGTGTATCTGGCACTTTATGTAAAGGCGATGATTCCGGCCATGATTGCGTATTTCCTGATTCTTGGAGTTGGTTTTCTTACAATGCAGGAGGATGTGATGGGGCGTGTGCTCAATCTGGAGTTTCCCGGAATAACGGGCAGGAGTCAGCCATTTGTAACAGCTATGATTCTTGGATTCCTGATTGTTGTTGTATTTGGAATGATTTCTCTTTGGATTGCGAAGCTTTTGTACCGCAGAGCAGTGGATGAAAAGTGTATGGGAATGATGATGAAACGTGATTTTAAATAATGCCGGTGCGGGGACAGCAAGCAAGAATATTTATATGTCTTTCAGTTTGTTGGTGCGGTGCAGATTTGTTAGTTGAAAAATGGAAAGGTTGGTGGTATACTTAATCAGTGTAAGCTATGCTTTTCTTTTTTGATTTGTTTGGCATAGAGATGACACAGTTATGATATTTGAAGTAAGAGAGGAGCCCCCCGAAAGTGGCTTAAAACAAGGAGGATTTCATAAAATGGAACAGTACAAGCAGGAATTTATCGAGTTCATGGTAGAGAGTAAGGTGCTGAAGTTTGGTGACTTTACATTAAAGAGCGGAAGAAAGTCTCCGTTTTTTATGAATGCAGGCGGATATGTAACCGGTTCTCAGCTAAAGAGACTCGGAGAGTATTATGCAAAGGCAATCCACAGTACGTATGGAGATGATTTCGACGTATTATTCGGACCGGCCTATAAGGGAATCCCGATTGGTGTGGCTACGGCAATCGCATACAGCGACTTATATGGAAAAGAGATTAAGTACTGCTCCAACCGTAAAGAGGAAAAGGACCATGGCGGAGATGCGGGAGTGCTTCTTGGTTACAAGGTGCAGGACGGGGACAAGGTAGTGATTATTGAGGATGTTACAACCTCCGGTAAGTCTATGGAGGAAACGGTTCCGATTCTTCGTGCCCAGGCAAAGGTTGAGATTAAAGGACTGATGGTTTCTCTGAACCGCATGGAGAAGGGAAAGGGCGAAAAATGTGCGCTGGATGAGGTTGCAGAGCTTTATGGGTTCCCGACTGCAGCAATCGTTACGATGGCGGAGGTTACGGAATGTCTGTATAATAAGCCATGCAATGGTGAAATTGTAATTGATGATACCATAAAGGCAGCAATTGATGCATATTATGAACAGTATGGCGCAAAGAACTGATTCTTAGGGAGGTAACAGTATGGCAGATGAGAGAGTATACAGAACGATGAACTCTGTAGGAGTATGGAGCCTGGTGCTTGGAATTATCACGATTGTAGTCGGTGTATTTACCGGTGTTACTCTGATTACCAACGGAGGGAGACTGTTAAAGAAGAAATCCGAGATATTATTTTAGTACATTTGTATGAAATGTCAGGATACAACTGAATAAATGTCAAGATACAAAAGGTCAAATATCAAGTTATTGAAACGAAACAACATGACATTTGACCTGTTTTTTGTCAAGATATATTGACATATCATGCCGAGTCTGCTATAACTAATATGACACAACGGGCTCGACAAGATACGAACGGAAGAGGTGCATGGTATGAAGTATATGGATGTGCGGGAAGCCGCTGGAAAATGGGATATGTTGGAGCGCAGGGTCACTACACTTTGCAGAGACGGGAAGATTCCGGGGGCAACAAAGGAAGGAAAGCTCTGGAAGATTCCTACAGATGCCAAACGACCGCAGGACGGAAGAACGAAAGAGGCACATGAAAGCGCAAAGTCGGGACAGGAAACCGGAACGAAAAAAAAGGAGGTCACATTCGTGGGTAAGTATTTTGGAACAGACGGATTTCGTGGGAAGGCAGGCGTTGAGCTTACTGCAGAGCACGCCTTTATGACAGGACGTTTTTTGGGCTGGTATTACAGCAAGGAGCATAAGGCAAAGATTGTAATCGGTAAGGACACCAGAAGATCTTCCTATATGTTTGAGAATGCACTTGCTGCAGGTATTACTTCTGCAGGCGGAAACGCATATCTCCTTCATGTTACGACAACTCCGTGTGTAAGCTATATCACCAGAACGGATAAATTTGACTGCGGTGTTATGATTTCCGCGAGCCATAATCCGTATTTTGATAACGGAATCAAGCTGATGAACAGTGATGGTGAAAAGATGGAGGATGAGGTTCAGGATATGGTTGAGAAGTTCATCGACGGTGAGCTGGAAGAGATTCCGTGGGCTGTTGAGGAACAGATTGGTGAGACCATTGACTATTATTCCGGAAGAAACAGATACATCGGATACCTGACCGGAATTGCTTCACATTCCTTTGAAAACTGCAGAGTTGCACTTGATTGTGCAAACGGAAGTACCTGGATGATCGGTCGCTCCGTATTTGAGGCTCTCGGCGCAAAGACGCATGTCTTGAATAATACTCCGAATGGACTGAATGTTAATACAAATTGTGGTTCTACCCATATGGAAGGACTGCAGAAGTTTGTAAGAGAGAACAAGATGGATGTCGGTTTTGCTTTTGATGGTGATGCTGACAGATGTCTTGCAGTTGATGAATATGGCGATATCGTAAATGGTGATGCAATTATGTACATCTGTGCGAAGCATATGAAGAATAAGGGTGTGCTTCCGGATGAGACGGTTGTTACCACGATTATGTCAAACTTTGGTCTTTACAAAGCACTTGATAAGATTGGTCTGAAATATGAAAAGACCGCAGTGGGTGACAGATATGTTTATGAGAACATGAAGGAAAATAATCACATGATTGGTGGAGAACAGTCGGGACACGTTATTTTCCGCAAATATGCTCATACCGGTGACGGACTTGTAACGGCGCTGATGCTGATGGAGGTTCTGATTGAAACCCAGCTTCCGCTTTCTGTTCTGGCAGCAGAGTGCAAGATGTATCCGCAGGTATTAAAGAATGTAGAGGTTGATGATAAGGATGGCACGCTTTCCGATGAGCTTGTAAAGAAGGCTGTGGATCAGGCAACGGAGGAGCTTGGAAGTGACGGCCGTGTACTTCTCAGAAAGAGTGGAACCGAGCCGGTGCTTCGTGTGATGTCTGAGGCTTCCACTTACAAGGATTGTGAGAAGTATGTGGATTTAATCATCGATGCAATGAAGCAGTCCGGACATTTACAGAAAGTTCGTTAATTAAGGCAAATTATAACTTTGGTTGGCAGGCTGTGGCATTTTGCCGGAGGGCGGAGTGCCAAAAGCAAACAGGTTGTGAAAGCGAGGATAATTATGAAACTTACAATTAAGGATTTATATGATTTAAGTCATTCCAGGGCAGGCTCCTATCTGGAGGGCTTCACGTATCCGTGGGAGGCACTTTCCGGTATTTCCGAGCTGATTGTTGAAATCGGAAAAACACTTCCTGCAGACGAATATGATAATCCGAGTGAGAATGTCTGGATTGCAAAGGATGCTGTTGTATTCCCGACAGCACACATTGGCGCACCATGTATCATCGGACATAAAACAGAGGTTCGTCAGTGTGCATTTATCCGTGGAAGCGCGCTCGTTGGTGACAATTGCGTTGTGGGAAATTCAACGGAATTAAAGAATGTTATTTTATTTGATAATGTTCAGGTTCCGCACTACAACTATGTCGGCGATTCGATTCTTGGCTATAAGTCCCACATGGGAGCAGGCTCCATTACGAGTAATGTAAAGAGTGATAAGCTTCCGGTAGTCATCAAAAACGAGGGTGAAGAGATTGTTACCGGACGCAAGAAGATTGGTGCAATGCTTGGAGACCGTGTAGAAGTAGGCTGTAACAGTGTTTTAAATCCGGGCACGGTAATCGGTCGTGATTCTAATGTTTATCCGACCTCCTGCGTTCGTGGAGTGGTTCCGGAAAAGAGCATTTACAAGGGAAAGAATGACATCGTAAAAAAGACAGAAGCATAGTATTCAATCTAAAACTAAATGAAAATCAGGAGGAAGATGAAATGAGAGTTATTGTGGCAAACACTTATGAAGAGGGCGCATGTGCAGCAGCAGATATTATTGAGAAGCTTGTAAGAGAGAAACCGACTGCAACGCTTGGTCTGGCTACCGGTTCCAGCCCGGTCGGCATGTACAAGGAGCTGGCGCGTCGCTGCAAGGAAGAGGGACTTGATTTTTCAAAGGTTCATTCCGTAAATCTTGATGAGTATGTTGGTCTTGAGCCAACCCACGACCAGAGCTACAGATATTTTATGGATGATAATTTATTCAACCACATCAATATTGACAAGGCAAACACCTATGTGGCAAAAGGAACCGGTGATGTTGACGCAAATATTGCTGAGTTCAACGAGATTCTTGACAAGACCGACATTGACCTTCAGGTACTCGGTGTAGGACCGGATGGACATCTTGGTTTTAATGAGCCGGGTGCAACACTTTATGAGAAGGCTCATAAGGAAGTACTGGATGAGAGCACCATTGATGCGAATACCCGTTTCTTTGCCTGCCGTGACGATGTTCCGCGCTATGCTGTTACAATGGGTATGGGTAATATCATGAAGGCAAAGACGCTTCTTATGATTATCAGCGGTAACAAGAAGGACGCAGCAACAAAGCTTTTGATTGAGGATAAGATTGATCCTCTTTGTCCGGCAACCTTCCTTCGTCTGCACAGAGATGCAATTGTAGTCATTGAGAAGAAGCTTGCAGATGAAATTGGTTTCAAATATTAGTATTGATTTTTGGAAAAATGGTGTATAATAGTATAGAGAACCAATAAAGTACTGACCTCTTTTTCTTATGTTCGTCATAAGGCAAAAGAGGTCTTTTGAAATGAAAGGAGGGTGTGACATGGCGAACCTATCAGAGTATCTTGCATGGAGAGGAGATATTTCTTTTGAGGAGGTAGGACTTACGCTTGTGGATGCACTTCTGCTTTCGCAGATTTCCTATGTGAATCTTACCGGAATTATCGGAGACGGGGCAGAACGAACGGAATGTACGATTTTGGAGGCATCTGAATTATTCTGGAGCAGGCATACGAAAAAGGAAATGGAAAAGTGTGTTTCCGTAGCGGTCCGAACCTCCGGGATACAGCTTGAGGAAATGGCAGCTACAAAACGATTCCGGAATCTGATACTTCGAAACTATGTTTCTATTATCAATGATGTAAAGCAGGAGCAGTTTGCAGCTGTGGAAATTGTTTTAGGAAAGGGACTTAGCTATATTTCCTTTGCCGGGACAGATGACACACTCATTGGCTGGAAAGAGGATTTCAATATGTGTTTTCTTTCACCGGTACCGGCGCAGATTGATGCAAAACGGTATCTGGAGCGCGTGATTGCAGACCAGGGCAGCCAGTGTTACGTCGGAGGACATTCCAAAGGGGGAAACCTCGCGATATATTCCAGTGTCAAGTGTAGAAAAAGCTGTGCCAAAAAGATACTTCACGTATATAATTTTGATGGTCCTGGTTTTGACAAAGAGTTCGTTACCAGTCCGGAATATCTGGAGCGTAAGCAGAAAATCGAGACCTGGATTCCGGAAGCGTCTATTGTCGGATTGCTTCTGGAACATGAGGATTCGTACCAGGTTGTAAAAAGCTCTGCTTCCGGACTGATGGAGCATGATGCAACCTCCTGGGAGGTCATGGGCTCGGAATTTATCCGTGCACCAAAGCTTCTGGAGAGCAGCCGGAGGGTAGCAGACGGGTTGAAAAACTGGATGGACGGCCTGACTGCTGAAGAACTTGAGAATTTTTGTAATGCGATTTTTTCCGTACTTACTGCGACAGAGGCAAAGACACTTGCAGATTTGACACAGGATATGTTTAAGAGCGTTACCACTATTATCCATTCCTTAAATACCTTAGACAAACCGTCCAAGAAAATGCTTTTGGATTTGCTTCGGATGATTGTTACTGCAAATTCGGAGGGCAGAGTCAGTATGGCGGCCAAAGGAACTACAGGAAAAGTAGCTTCACTGTCTGCAGGGAAATCCGGGAAAAAAACGAAAGGGATTGACAGCACGGCAAAAGAATGATATGATGAATCTGCTTGGAAACAGCGTTCCTGTCTTAGTTGGTTGAGACAGT
>CALZBV010000059.1 GCA_945622055.1 uncultured Clostridia bacterium | reverse complement strand
CACGAAGCGTCCCGGCCTCTGTAATTCCAATATGCAGCGGATAATCGGTTTTTTCTGCCAGAAGCTCATGTGCTTTTACACAAAGCATTACATCTGAGGACTTGATGCTGATGACAATATCATGAAAGTCAAACTCCTCTAAAAGTGCTGTTTTTTCCAGCGCGCTCTCCACCAGACCTTCCGCCGTCACAAAGCCGTATTTTTCAATCAGACGCTTTTCCAGAGAACCGCTGTTCACTCCGACACGAATCGGAACACCGTATTTTTGGGCTGTTTTTGCCACCTCGTGTACGCGTTCCTTTTCTCCAATATTCCCCGGATTAATCCGGATTTTATCTGCCCCGTTTTCTATGGCAGCAATTGCAAGCCGGTAATCAAAGTGAATATCGGCAACCAGTGGAATGTTAATCTTTTTCTTGATTTCACGGATTGCCTGTGCCGCTTCCGGCGTAGGCACTGCACAGCGCACAATGTCACAGCCGGCACGCTCTAACGAAAGAATCTGCGCAACGGTTGCGGCTACATCCTCCGTTTTTGTATTTGTCATGGACTGAATTGCAATCGGTGCATTTCCACCAATACAGACAGAACCGATTTTTACCTGTCTTGTTTTCTTACGTTCCATTCCGTTCACACACCCTTCTGCAATGACGTAAGCCTGTGCCTGATTGAAGCAAAGAAGCTTACTACTTAAAAAAGATATTTCGAATATCGTTAAAAATCAAAAATACCATAAGAAGCATTAAAAGTACCATTCCAACGAAGGTAACAATCCCTTCTTTCTCACGGTCAACCGGTTTTCCGCGTACCACTTCGATTGCGCAGAATAAAAGCTTACCACCATCCAGTCCCGGAATCGGCAAGAGGTTCATAACTCCAATATTGGCACTCAGTAAAATCGTAATATAGAGCATATTTAATACGGTGTCCATCACACCATATTCGATGCTTGCTTCATAGGTCTGGCCTACAGCGTCAACGACTGCAACTACACTTCCGATTTCGTTTGATTTCAATTTGCCGGTAATGAGCTTTCCGAGGCTTCTTGCGGTTTCGGAAATCCAATAGTATACTTCACGTGCTGAATAGCGAATTGTTCCAAGGGCTGAAGTTTTTTCTCTTGCGAGATTATATTCCAGTCCAAGCGTGTATCCGCTGGAAACAAACTTCGGTGTAATAACCGTCTCCTGCTCTTTGCCGTCGCGAAGAAAACGTAACATAATCGGCGCGTCAGTTAACGGATGCTGATTGAAGTATGCCTTCAAATCTCCGCTGTTTTTAATTTCTGTACCATTCATGGCGACAATAACGTCTTCTGCCAACAGCCCTGCCTTTGCCATCGGGTAGTCTGCTACCACCTCCAGAATCTGCGCCTGCTGACTGTCGGTTCCTGAGTAGGAAAATCCAAGCATGTATTTATTATATTTCTCAGGAATCACCTCTGTTGTAAGCTTTTCGCCGTTTCGCTTAACTACTAAGGTTACCGGTTTCTCTGTAAGCCTATTGAATTCAAAATAGCTGTCAACCTCACGACCGAGTACTACCTTTGTTCGATTGATTTTTAATATTTCATCATCCTTTTGTAATCCTGCCAAAGCAGCAGGACCGTTTGGTGCCACCGCAACGATTTTGGCCGGGACAAAACCTGCAATGCCAATGACAAACAAGGATAAAACAAAAGCCAGAATAAAGTTAAAGCCCGGTCCCGCAAACAAAACCGCAATTCGCTGCCAGACACCTTTCGCAAAAAAAGAATGTTCATCCGGTTCAGTTTTTATGACTACCTTTTCTGATCTCTCTGCATGACCTGGCGCGCCGGCACTTTTGGAATCCTCTACCGTCTCTTCCAGAGAAAGATCTTCTCCGAGCATCATACACGCACCACCAATCGGAAGCAAACGAACCGAAAACTGTGTTCCGAACGCACGAAAACCGCAAAGTCTGGGTCCCATACCGATTGAAAAATCGACTACGGTGATTCCGTTCAGCTTTGCTAATATAAAATGACCAAATTCATGGATCAGAACGATGATTCCAAATATCAATATTGCAACAACAATTTTCATGTTTCCTCTTTTCCCCGCATTTCGTGTATATGTTCCCGAATATAGGCATATGTTTCTTTTTCAATTGAAAGAACCTCCTCTAACGAAGGATTTGCTATTTTAGTATGTGCGTTAACCGCATTTTCGATTAAATCTGTTATCTGGAGATAACCGATTTTACGATCTAAGAACAGGGCAACAGCCATCTCATTTGCGGCATTGTATACCGCAGGCAGTGAACCACCCTCCCGAAACACTTCAAAGGCAAGTGAAAGCGCACGAAAAGTCTCCATATCCGGACGATAAAATTCAATTTTCTGAAGGTCAAAAAAGTCCAGACGCTCCCCGGACATGGAGCATCGCTCGGGATAAGTCATGGCATACTGGATTGGCAGCTTCATATCCGGAACTCCCATTTGCGCCAGCACAGCACCGTCATCAAACTGAATCATGGAATGAATGATACTCTTAGGCTGAACGACTACCTCAATCTGATCCGCCGTAAGGTGAAACAGCCAGCCGGCCTCCATAACCTCCAGACCTTTATTCACCAGCGTGGAAGAATCAATGGTAATTTTTCGTCCCATTGCCCAGTTTGGATGTTTAAGTGCCTGTTCTACAGTTATAGTTCGAAGCTCGTCCTTCTTCTTTCCGAAAAACGGTCCGCCGGAAGCAGTCAGTAACAGCTTTTCTACAGTTTGAGAACCCTTCGACTGAAGACACTGGAATACTGCAGAATGTTCACTGTCTACCGGCAAAAGCTTCACCTGATATTCTTCCACCATAGGCATAATAATATGCCCGGCGGTAACCAATGTTTCTTTGTTGGCAAGTGCAATTGTCTTTCCTGCCTTAATAGCTGCAACAGTCGGTAAAATACCTACCATTCCAACGACAGAATTTAAGGTCATCTCTGCATCTTCCTTACAGGCACAGGCAACAAGACCATCCATACCATACTCTACTTCTGTAGTATGGTTACCGGAAGCAAGCAGTCGTTTTTTCAATTCTATTGCATCCCGTTCTTCTTTCACACTTATCAGTGTCGGATGAAACTCCTGAACCTGCTTTTCGATTAAATCAATATTTCTCCCGGCTGCAAGTGCAGTTATCTGAAATTTATCCGGGTTCTCCCGTACAATTTCAAGTGTCTGTGTTCCAATGGAACCGGTTGAGCCCAAAACAGAAATCTTTTTCATATTCGCTCCTTATTTGGTTTCGATTATTGGAAGAACAATACTACGGAATAATAAATGATTGGAGCCGTAAAAAGAATACTGTCAAAACGGTCCAGTATACCGCCATGTCCCGGAATCAGCTTCCCGTAATCTTTTATTCCGTAATTACGCTTCAGGGCAGAGGCAGCAAGGTCCCCAATCTGTGAAACAACAGAGGCTGCCATTCCGAGTACCGCATATCCGATAACAGATACGGATACATCAGAGAAAAAATGATTCAGACATAATGCATAGATGCCGCAGACGAGCGCCGCACCTGCAATGCCACCAATACAGCCCTCTATGGATTTTTTAGGACTAAGTCTCGGAAAGGCCTTATGTTTACCAAACAGACAACCAATACAGTAAGCACAGGTATCAGAACCCCAGCTTCCTAAAAATACAAGCCAGAACGCTGTAAGTCCGCCATCTAACAGCCGGATGCGAAGCAGACAGGATATAAGAACAACCACATACATCCAACCGGTGGCGACTGCAAATACCTGTCCTGATTCATATTTCGGATAGGTTACGACATAAATGGTCATGAAAACGATAAGTGACAGGACTGTAATTGCGTTTCCAAGCCCGGAATAACCAAAGTAACAGGAGGCGGACAAAGCAAGTGCCATAACACTTCCGGCTACAGAAAACACTGTTTTTTCCATACCAATCATGCGGTTAAACTCATATAATCCAATGAGTGCCACTGCAGTCAGCAGCAAGGCAAATACCGGACCTCCGAGCAGTCCTGTTGAAATAATTACTGCGAGTAAAACAATCCCGCTTATCAATCGAGTTCGAAACATTGTTTCCTCCGTAAAACATTTATTTTGTTTCGTTCACAAGACCGCCAAAGCGGCGTTCCCTGTTCCCGTAATGTTCAATCGCCTTAGCAAGCTCTTTTTTGCCAAAATCCGGCCAAAGGGTATCTGTAAAATAGAATTCTGCATAAGCAAGCTGCCAGAGCAGAAAATTTGATAACCGCTGTTCTCCGCTGGTACGAATTAAAAGGTCCGGATCCGGAATCCCCTTTGTATCAAGATTTGCACTAATGTCGGCTTCTGTTAGCTCTTCCACCGTTTTCCCGGCCTCGGCAAGCCCCTTTACAGCACTTTTTACCGAACGAATCAGTTCATCTCTTCCCCCGTAATTGAGTGCAATCTGAAAACACAGGCCGGTATTGTCTGCAGAAACTCTCATAAGCTCACGAATCGATTCCTGCAGGTCTTCGGACAATGCCGAAATATCTCCGATGACACGTACCCTCATGTTATTTTCGGAGCTTTCCTTAATTGAGGTTTTCATATATTCCCGAAGAAGCTTCATCAGTGCATCTACCTCGTCTTTCGGTCTTGCCCAGTTTTCAGTCGAAAACGCATAAATCGTAAGATACTTTATGCCAAGGTCCCAGGCTGCTTCACATACCTTTCGTACAGCTGCACTTCCCTGTTTATGCCCCATATTTCTCGGAAGACCTCTTTTTTTCGCCCATCTTCCGTTTCCGTCCATAATAATTGCAACATGTTGCGGAACCTTTCCCATTTCAGCCTCCTCCTGCAAAGTTATCCTCTTAACCGAAACAAGGGGCACCCAACTGTTCCCAGTGCGTTGGGCCCCCTCGCAGTTAACTTTTGAATTGTTTTTGAATTAGATTGTAAGAATCTCGTTTGACTTATCGTCGGTCATTTTATCAATGTCAACAATGAACTTGTCTGTCATCTTCTGAATCTCGTCCTCGATAGTCTTCTGCTCGTCCTCAGAAATCTCATTTGCCTTTGCAGCTTTTTTAATCATGTCATTTGCATCACGACGAATGTTACGAACAGCAACCTTTGCATTCTCGGATTTCTTCTTTACATCCTTCACAAGCTCTTTACGGCGATCCTCCGTAAGCTCCGGGAATACGAGACGAATTACCTTTCCGTCATTGCTTGGGGTAAGACCAAGCTCGGAATTGATAATGGCCTTTTCAATTTCCTTAATCATTTTTGATTCCCATGGCTGAATCTGAATGACTCTTGCTTCCGGAACGGAGATGTTTGCTACTGCCTGAATTGCTGATGGTGTTCCGTAATAATCCACTCTCAGCTTATCTAACAGATGCGGATTGGCACGTCCTGCACGAATTGTGGAAAAATCCTCGCGAAGTGCGTCCAGAGACTTGGTCATCTTGGTTTCAAACGGTTTTACTCTTTCATTCATGGTATCTATTCTCCTTTTTGTTATTTCATTTATGGTGTTACCGTAGTTCCGATTGGTTCACCCATGCCGGCTCTTGCTATGGCATTCTCCTCATTTAAGGAAAAGATAAACAGCGGAACCTTGTGTTCCATGCACATAACGGTTGCAGTCATATCAAGAATCTTTAGCTTACGCTCCAGCACCTCTTCAAAGGAAATTGTGTCAAAACGCTTTGCGTTCGGATTTTCCTTCGGGTCACTGTCATATACACCATCCACAGCACGTGCCATTAAGATAACAT
The DNA here is from genome assembly GCA_945622055.1 of uncultured Clostridia bacterium. Classification (GTDB taxonomy): domain Bacteria; phylum Bacillota; class Clostridia; order Lachnospirales; family Lachnospiraceae; genus SIG307. The sequence continues at coordinate 5,602 of CALZBV010000059.1, read as the reverse complement.
CCGTTTCAAGCTCGATTGCACGAAGAGAGGTTGCGGTATCCGTTGAAAACAGTGGGTGTCCGGTACCACCGGCAAGAAATACTACCTTTCCTGCCTTAAGTGCATCCATTGCTTTATCCTTCGTGAAAAGCTGTGTAAAGCTGCCACATTCAAACGGGGTAAATACTTCTGTCTGCATTCCGCAGTAACGGAAAATCTCAGAAACGTAAATACAGTTCATCACTGTGGCAAGCGTTCCAATATGGTCTGCTTTTACACGGTCAATCGTTTCGGAACTGCGTCCGCGCCAGAAATTGCCTCCGCCGATTACGACAGCAACCTGAATTCCTGCGTCGCAAAGCTGCTTTACCTGCTTACCTACGGCAATACAGGTTGCTTCATCAAAGCCCTTTTTCTTATCTCCGGCGAGTGCCTCGCCGCTTAATTTCAGTAAAACTCTCTGATACGCCATATCCTTCATTTCGTTAAAACGAAATATCTCCTTTCTGAAGTATGTTATTCAAAAATCTTATCGATGTCAACGGTTGCATAAGGAAGGGAACAGAAGCCTTCCAAAACAGCACCATTATTCATTTGAATCGATTTCGCTTTAATATTTCCCTTAATAATTGCAGTGGAATCGATAATCACCGGACCCTGCACATCAAGGTCACCCCTGACAGCGCCGGCTATCACTGCAGAGCTTGCAAGAATATCTCCAATTACAACCGTTCCGATGCCAATCTTGACACCGCCTTCGCTCGTAATATTGCCGTCAAAGCGGTCTGCATTGATAAATACCTCAGAGGCAATGGCATTGCCGGTTACCTTGCCGGAAATGGTAAGTCTTCCGAGACATTCAATATCGCCATTAATCGTTCCCATGACATCAAGGGAGCAGTCAGAGGTGATGCTTCCGTTTAACGTAGTGCCTTTGGTAATTACGGTTATGCTCTCAGAATCCACAGTTGTATGCTCGCGGACAACCGGCTGTTCGGTATCAGCCGCTTCAGAGCTGTCCAAAAAGGAACCCTCTTCTTTCTTCTCTGAAAATGCATTTTCTGTACCCTGCCCGGCAGCTTCTTCCTCCTGAAGTTCTTGTTCCACCCTGGAAGGAAGCTCCTTCAGAACTGTTTCTTCAGATTCTGCAGCTTCTTCCTTTTGCTCCTGTGTTTTCTTCTGCTCAGATAACTTGTCCTCCGTAATCACTGTAAACAAATCACTGGTGCGAGTCTCTTCTTTCTTGAAATCTCTGTTGTCCGGATTTTTGAATTTACCCATGGTAACTCCTTTCAATTCCTTATATGGCGATTACCGGTACAGGTATTTTTTTAATGTATCTCTTACTGCTCCGGTTCCTGCAATCATCTCTGTAAACATCGTTTCGACTAAAGGTGCAACCCCGGCTGCACAAAGATCCACAGCAAACAGGCTGGTGTTACTCAGTACCTCACGAAGCTGTCCGTGATAAGTCTCAGGTTTTCCAAACGCTACCTCCTCCAGATATTTCTGAATTCCTGCTGCGGTAGGGTCCGGACTGATTTCCATTGGTTCTCCCGTATCATATACACCCATGAGATAACGAAGCCATCCTGCAATTGCAAGCGGAATATAGGTCAAATCCGTGATGTTTAAGGTATCACTGGCAAGATAAGATTTCATTGTTTCACCAAAACGAATCGGAACCTTTAATCCGGTATCGGTTGCAATTCGCTGCGGCATATCCGGAATAAACGGATTCGGAAGTCTTTCCTCAATAACCTCACGAATAAATTCCTTTGGCGAAAGAATCTTCGGATCAACGACCACCGGCATGCCTTCGTCATAGCCGATTTTCTCAATCAAAAGCTTTAACTCAGGGTCCTTAATCTCGTCTGCTATCTTTGTATAGCCCAGAACACATCCAAATACGGCAAGTGCGGTATGAAGCGGATTCAGACAGGTGGTTACCTTCATACGCTCCGTGTTATTTACCGTTTCACGGTCGGTCATATATACTCCGGCTTCCTCAAGCTGCGGTCTGCCATTTGGAAAACGGTCTTCAACAACAAGATACTGAGGAATCTCAGCATTTACAAAAGGAGCAATATATGTATTCTTAGAGGTAATTACCGGCTCCATATCCTTAAGACCAAGACCAAGCAGGGTCTCCTTTACGCTGTCTGCCGGACGAGGGGTAATCTTATCAATCATGGACCAAGGGAAGGAAACCTGTTCTTCGTCTGAAAGGTACGCCGTAAACGCAGCAGAGGTAAAGCCTCTCTTTTCCCATTCTCCTGCAATCGTAAGCACAGCCTCTCTCAGCTTCTCGCCGTTGTGACTGCAGTTATCCATGCTTACAAGTGCAATCGGTGCTGCACCGGTCAGGAAACGACGGTACATCAGTGCTGTCACAACGCTCATTGCATGCGTAGCTGCCTCAGGTCCGTTTTCAATATCAGAAACAACAACCGGAAGAAGCTCCCCCTTCATGTTGCATAATGCATATCCTTTTTCCGTGATGGTAAAGCTTACCATCTGAAGAGACGGATTCTCAAAAACACGAATCAGCGATTCCAGCTCCTCCGGACGCTGTCTGCTGGCACAGTATGCTTCTGCGATACTTGCAATAACAGAATTTACCATGTTGCCGTCAGGCTTTAACCCAACTAAGAGTGCAAGATTGTCAAACGGACGGTAAATCTTGTCCACTACGTCAAAATCAAAGGTTTCTGCCGCAATAATGCCACTCTTCTGCAGTCCTTTATCTAAGAGTGTCTGCTGAAGAACCGCAATAAAGCCTCTGAAAATATTACCGGCACCAAAGTGAACCCAGACCGGCGTATCCTTCGTTGTTTTACGCATCTGTGCTACATCAAATCCCGGAAGGGTAATTCCTGCACTCTGATAAGCTGCTGTGTCTTTTATTCCCTGTTCTGTTAACGATATCATAATATCCTCCAATATGGAATATTCTCCAACACTAAGTATAACTTAATAAGGTGCAAAAAGCAAGAGAAGGAATAAAACTTATTCGATTCTTCCCTGCATGAACATATAGCTTCCAATCCCGACTGCAATCGTAAGATTCAGCGAGTCAACATTCTTGGACTGCGGAATAATAATGCTCTGCCCATAGTCTGCAAATTCTTCCGGAAGTCCGGTTGCCTCGTTTCCAAACACCAGAGAGAATAACGCAGGCTTCGGGACATCGGATACCGTCAGCTGGCGTTCTCCGGTCAGCATAAAGCAGAATACTTCCTGCTCAGGATATTTTAGACGATATTCCTGAAAGCTTGTGAAACACTCATGGCGAAGGCGGAACAACGCCCCCATGGACGCACGAACCGTTTTCGGATGATACTCATCTACTGCGGGAGTAATAATTGCGATATCATAAATTCCCATTGCGGTTGCCGTGCGAAGTATCGTGCCCAGATTTCCCATATTACTTGGATTTACAAGAACAATATGTGGTTTGTCCGCACGCAATTCCTCGATATATTTATCAAACACTCCGATTACAAAGCAGTTTTCTTTGTCTGACAATCTGGATATTGTTTTATCCGAGGTCCGTATCGGAATGTTATTTTTCTTACATAATGACTCAATTGTTTCTGTATCGGTAAAGGTGGAATGGACATATACCTCCCGAACGCATTCCGGATGGCATTTTAACAGCTCGATGGTTGGAAATGCCCCCAGGGTATACGAATAATCCACGCCTTTTTTGTATGGTTTTATCGGTTCCATCTGAATCCTCCCTGATAAAAAGGCTGCCGCAAACTGCGACAGCCTTTCCTGTATATCACTTATACCGGATATGCCTGATTCTTGGTATCTGCAGCATTCACATCGACCTTCGTCTGCTGTGCCTGACGATACTTGAAGAACTCCATTGCAACCTGCGGGAACAAAGCGTAGGAAAGAACGTCCTCATCCTGCTGCTTCCATTCCTTTATTTCTTCCTCAAACTTAGCAAGCTGAGGCTCAATCTTATCTGCCGGTCGACAGGTGATCGGGGTTGCATCTCCGATTGCCTTCTTCTGAACCTCCGGATTGAACGGCTTAATGGTCTGACCAAATTCACCGGAAAGAACCTTCTTGGATTCTTTTGTTATCATCTTATAGCGCTCGCCCTGTAATACATTGAGAACTGCCTGTGTTCCAACGATCTGGGAAGACGGGGTTACAAGCGGCGGCTCACCGAAGTCCTTACGTACTCTCGGAATTTCCTCAAGTACCTGATAGTATTTATCCTCAGCCTTTGCTTCCTTTAACTGGGAAACGAGGTTGGAAAGCATACCGCCCGGAACCTGATATAACAAGGTCTTAATGTTAACACCCATTACCTTCGGGTTTAAGAGACCGGTCTTTAACGCCTCTTCCTGCATCGGACGGAAGTAATCTGCAATCTCAGCAAGCAGATTCTGATCCAAACCGGTGTCGTATTCGGTTCCCTTGAAGGTCTCAACCATAACTTCGGTAGCCGGCTGGCTGGTACCCATGGAGAACGGAGATATTGCGGTATCAATGATATCACAGCCTGCTTCTACTGCCTTTAAGTAGGTCATGGAAGCTACGCCGGAGGTGTAGTGGGTATGGAGCTGAATCGGAAGCTTGGTTCCTTCCTTCAGTGCCTTTACAAGACGATCTGCCTCATACGGAACCAAAAGACCTGCCATATCCTTAATACAAAGGGAATCTGCACCCATCTCTTCGATCTTTCTTGCGGTATTCTTCCAGTACTCCAGGGTGTATGCATCACCAAGGGTATAAGAAAGTGCAATCTGTGCGTGACCCTTTTCCTTGTTTGCAGCCTTTACTGCAGTCTCAAGGTTACGAAGGTCGTTGAAGCAGTCGAAAATACGAATAATGTCAATACCGTTTGCAATCGACTTCTGTACAAAGTACTCAACAACATCGTCAGAATAATGATTGTAGCCGAGAATATTCTGACCACGGAATAACATCTGAAGCTTTGTATTCTTAAAGCCTGCGCGAAGCTTTCTTAACCGCTCCCACGGATCCTCCTTCAGGAAACGAAGGGAAGCATCAAAGGTAGCTCCACCCCAGCACTCTACGGAATGGTAACCAACCTTATCCATCTTATCAATAATCGGAAGCATCTGCTCCGTAGACATTCTCGTTGCAATCAGGGACTGATGTGCATCACGCAGAATGGTCTCTGTAATCTTTAACGGCTTCTTACCTGTCTCAGCCATAAAAAACCTCCTAATCTTGCGAATAACGCGTTCATTCTAAAGAAACTTTACTTGACCTATACTCCGAAAACTGCCATGAATACACCGGCTGCTACTGCAGTACCGATAACTCCGGCAACGTTCGGTCCCATTGCATGCATGAGAAGGAAGTTCGTCGGATCTGCCTCTGCACCAACCTTCTGGGATACACGCGCTGCCATCGGAACTGCGGATACACCCGCGGAACCAATGAGCGGATTTACCTTGCCATGCGTTGCCTTACACATCAATTTACCAAAGATAACACCGGATGCAGTACCTACTGCAAATGCTACTAAACCGAGTGCAACAATCTTAAGGGTGTCCCAACGAAGGAATGCCTGTGCACTGGTCGTTGCACCAACGGAAGTACCAAGCAGGATAACCACGATGTACATCAT